>DATLBM010000589.1:0-2371 GCA_035526885.1 Thermoanaerobaculia bacterium
TGTTGCCCGCCCGCAGGTTGAAGCGCGATCGTCGGGCTACCGCCTGCGGGTGGCCGGCCGCAGCGCTCGCGACAGCGCTTCCACGCATTTGCGGGTCGCGTATTGGGCGCAGCGGCGGGCCGCCGTCAAGGAGGGCGTCGATTTCCGCGCAGGTGCGGCCTGTGTGCGCGCGACGCCGCGGTCGAATATCTCGCCATCACGCGCGAGCTGGACCCGCATGGACCTCGGCCGCGCCGAAGGCCGCGTGCACACCACGGTCAGCTACGGCAGCCGCTCGGTCACCGCCGCGTTCGTGCTCAAAGCCACTGCCGCATTTTCCGATGCGCCGGTGTAGCATCCGCGGTTCCATGCACGAGGACATCATTGCCCTGCTCCCGCAAGCGGCGGCGCTGGCACGGCCGCCCATCTCCAATTTCAAAGTCGGTGCGATCGCGCGCGGCGCCAGCGGAAAGCTCTACTTCGGCACCAACCTCGAGTTCGCCGGCGAGGCGCTGAGCTTCACCGTGCACGCGGAGCAGTCGGCGGTCGTGAATGCGTGGATGAGCGGCGAGACCGGCATCGACGTCGTGGCCACGAGCGCCGCGCCGTGCGGCTACTGCCGCCAGTTCCTCAACGAGCTGGCCACCGCCGCGGAGCTCACGGTGATCATGCCCGGCGTGCAACGCAGACTCTCCGAGCTTCTCCCGTCGTCATTCGGCCCGCGCGACCTCGGCATCGAAGGCGGCTTGCTGCAGCGCGATGATCATGGCCTCGCGATCGATGAGCATGACGAGCTCGCGACCGCGGCCCTCGCCGCGGCGAACATGAGCTACGCGCCGTACTCCAAGTCGTACGCCGGCGTCGCGCTGCGCACGACGGGCGGCGCGGTCGTCAGCGGCGCGTACGCGGAGAACGCCGCGTTCAACCCCAGCCTCTCGCCGCTCGAGGCCGCGCTGTCGCAGCTGAACCTGCGCGGATGGGAAAGCGTGGCCGAGTGCGTCCTGGTGGGCGTCGACTCGCTGCATCACAACGCCACGCGCGTCGTGCTGGCCGCGGTCTGCGATGCGCCGCTGCGCGTGATCACCGCCCGGAATTCGCCCTGATCGCAGGCGGGTTGAGACCGCCATGGAAAATCAGGACCCTGCGGCGGGCACGATCCGCATCCTTCTCGACGACGCCATCGCCCAGGGCGAGTACGTCAATTTCGCGAACATCATTCATTCCCAGAGTGAGTTCGTCATCGACCTCGGGCGGGTCGTTCCCGGCCGCACGGACGTGAAGGTGTACAGCCGCGTCATCCTCACGCCGCTGCACGCCAAGCAGCTCCTCGAGGCGCTCGCGCACAACATCGGACTCTTCGAGTCGAAGTTCGGCGAGATCCGTCCCGACGCCAACGCATCGTTCTCGAGCGAGCCCTCGAATTGAAGATCAAAATCATCGGCGCGGGCCTGGCCGGCTGCGAATGCGCGTCCGCGCTCGCGCAGCGCGGACACACGGTCGACCTGCACGAGATGCGGCCCGTGAAGATGACGCCGGCGCACGCCACGTCGAACCTCGCCGAACTGGTGTGCTCGAACTCCTTCCGCTCCTCCGCTCCCACCAACGCCGTGGGCCTGCTCAAGCAGGAAATGCGGCTCATGGGGTCGCTGGTCGTGCGCTGCGGCGAAGAAGCGCGCGTCCCCGCGGGAGATGCCTTCGCCGTGGACCGCGATCGATTCTCAGCTGCAATTACTGATGCCATTAGCAGCACCGATAACATCACCGTTCATCGTGAAGAGATAACATCGCTGGATATCAGCGATCATGATTTCCTGGTCGTGGCCACCGGCCCGCTCACCAGCGATCCGCTCTTTCACGCCATCGACGAATTCCTCGGCCGCGACGGTCTGTACTTCTACGACGCCATTGCACCGATCGTCTCCGCGGACTCGCTCGACTTCTCGAAGCTGTACTGGAAGTCGCGCTACGGTAAAGGCTCCGCCACCGATTACCTGAACGCCGCCATGACCAGGGAGCAGTACGAGGTCTTCGTGGCAGCGCTGCTCTCCGCGGAGCTCTTCGCGCCGCACGACTTCGAGCAGGCCGTGCACTTCGAAGGCTGTCTGCCCGTCGAGGAGATCGCGTCGCGCGGCATCGACACGCTGCGCTTCGGTCCCATGAAGCCGGTCGGCCTCGAACATCCCGAAACAGGCGAGCGTCCGCACGCCGTGATCCAGCTGCGCAAGGAAGATCTCTCCGACGAGTACTTCAACCTGGTCGGCTTCCAGACCAAGATGCGCATCCCCGAGCAGCAGCGCGTGATCCGCATGATCCCCGGCCTCGAGAACGCGCAGTTCGCGCGCTTCGGCTCGATGCACCGCAACACGTTCATCAACGGACCGAAGCACCTCAC
>DATLBM010000590.1:0-5249 GCA_035526885.1 Thermoanaerobaculia bacterium
ACCGCTCGCCGAAGGCGCCGTCATCGGCGACACGCTCCGCTGTCCGTGGCATCACGCGTGTTTCGATCTGCGCACCGGCAGCGCGACAGCGGCGCCGGCGATGCGGCCGCTGCGCGTGTTTCCGGTGGTGCGCGAGGGAGACCGCGTGCGCGTGCTGCCGCAGCCGCGCACTTCAAACGCTCCCACTGAGACGGGCAGCGGACACGTGGTGATCGTCGGCGCCGGCGCCGCGGGCTCCTTCGCCGCCGCGGAGCTGCGACGCATCGGCTTCGGCGGCGAAGTCACGCTGATCACGGCCGAGGAGCGGTTGCCGTACGACAAGCCGAACCTGTCGAAGGACTATCTGGCCGGACGCGCGCCTGCCGATTGGATTCCGCTCCGCACCGAGGACGACTACGCCTCCGATCGCATCACGCTCCGCCTCGGCACGAAGGTCGACGCCATCGACACCGCGCGCAGCGAAGTGCGCCTCGCGAACGGCGGGCACATCGCGTACGACCGGCTGATCCTCGCGCCCGGCGCGCGTCCGCGGCGACTCGACATCCCGGGCGCGGAGCGCGTGCGCTATCTCCGCACGTGGAGCGATGCCGAGGCGCTGATCGAAGCTGCGGGTGAGGCTCGCAACGCCGTGATCATCGGCGCGAGCTTCATCGGACTGGAGACCGCGGCGTCGCTGCGCGAGCGCGGCCTGAACGTCACCGTCGTCGGCACTGAGCCGCAACCGCTCGCCCGCGTCCTTGGCAACGAGATCGCGGACTTCCTCCGCCGCGCTCATGAATCCCACGGCGTCGAGTTCCGCCTCGGCCGCAAGCCCGTCGAGATCCGCAACGGCGCGGTGGTCCTCGACGACGGCAGCGCCATCGCGGGCGATCTGATCGTCGCCGGAATCGGCGTCGAGCCGGATCTCGCGCTCGCCGAAAGCGCGGGACTGAAGCTCGATCGCGGCATCGTCGCGGACGAACATCTAAAGACCAGCGTCCCGAACGTGTACGCCGCCGGCGATGCCGTGCGCGTTGGCGGGATCCGCGTGGAGCACTGGGTCGCCGCCGCGCGACAGGGGCAGTGCGCCGCGCGCAACGCCGCCGGCCGGCGCGAGCGCTACGCCTCCGTGCCGTTCTTCTGGAGCCAGCACTACGATCTCGTTTTCGCGTATGTGGGCCACGCCGGGCGCGCCGACGACGCGCAGCTCTTCGGCTCTCTCGAAGACGGCGGCGCGGCGGTCGTCTATCGCGACGCCGGACGCATCGCCGCGGTGGCCACGCTCTTCCGCGACGACATCAGCCTGGCCGTCGAAGCGGCGATGGAGCGCAACGCGCCGGACGATGAGATCCTGCGCATCGTACGCGAAGGATTCCAACCATGAACGACGACGTGTTCCTTCACAATCCGAGTTGCAGCAAGAGCCGCGCAGCCCTCGAGCTGATGCGCGAATCGGGCGCCGCGCTGCCCGTGCGCGAATACCTGAAAGACCCGCTCACCGTCGAAGAGCTGCGCCGCATCGTGCAGCTTCTCGGCGTCCGCCCCATCGACATCGCCCGCCGCGGCGAGCCTCAGTTCGCCGCCCTCGGCCTCACCGACACGACCGCGGACGACGACGTGCTGCGCGCGATGGCCGAGCACCCCATCCTCGTCGAACGCCCGATCGTCGTGCGGGGCGGGCGGGCGGTGGTGGGCAGGCCGCCGGAGAAAGTGCGCGAGGTACTGTAAAACGTAGGACGGGCTTCAGCCCGTCCCCCGAATGGACGGGCTGAAGCCCGTCCTACGTCGAGCGCGATGGCCGCCGCCGCCCGCCCTTGGGCCGGAACGGTTCCAGCACGCTGAGGATCGTGTCCACGCACACCGCGCAGAACGGGTCCGCCAGCTCGCGCATCATGCAGCGAAACGCCGGACGGAACTTCCCGCGCCGGAAGTACTGCGCGCCTTCGAACGCGCCGATGGTGCCGTCGGGCACCGGACTCGGTCCCGGCGTGCAGTCGTTCGGATTCGGGTTCGGCAGCGTCGGAATCGCCGTCGTGGCAGCAACGCGATTTGCCCATTTCAAAGGATGCAGCGTCGACGTGACGTTCGGCTGCACCGGCTCCGCGCCCGTGTACACCGCGCGCGTGGGATCGGCGCAGTCCGCGTAGTACGCGTATTCGTCGGCCAGGTGAAAGTGCGAGTGCCCCATCTCGTGGACCGCGATGCGGAACGCGTCCGCGGCGCGCGAGAACACCGGCACCGCGCCGCCCGAGCCGCCGTAGGTCTCGCTGTTGACGATCATCAGCGTCGCGTTCATGGCCGGCACCGCGGCGATGGCCGTGGTCAGTGCGAGCGTGTCGTCCGCGACCAGCAACCGATCCAGTCCCTGCGCGCCGAACGCCGCGTCGAAGAACGTCTTCCTGCTCACGCCGTGAAGGAGATCGCCCGCGCCGCTCTCGTTCGACGTCACATCCACGCGATGCACGTTGATGGCGTTGCGCAGCACATCAAAAGGATGTGTGGACAGAATCTGCTCGACGACGTGATCGACTTCGCGCACGTACAGCGGAAGTTCCTCGGTGCGAAAGCCATCGCCGACGATCACCAGATCCCAGCGCTGCGCCGAGGAGCCCGAGTTCACGAGGAGCTTGCTGCCGCGAACCGATCCGTTCTCGCGACTCATGGCATCACCTCAGCGCGAAGCGCGCGAGCTCCTGCGGCTGCTGCATCGCGTCCTCGGGCGCCTCCTCGGTAGCGATGCGCGCATCGCCGCGTTCCGCCGCGCGCAGAAAAACGATCTCGCGCGCGTCGAGATCGTCGTCCGGCAGCACCAGCATCACCGTCTGCTTGCGCGGCGGCGTGTCCGTCCGCCGCGGCGCACCGTACGGCGCGAACACCTCCGTACCGTTCTCCAACTGCGGCGCGAGACTGCGCTGCAGCACGGTCTCATCCCGCTCGTTCCGCAGCTCCGCAAACACGCCCTCGGGCACCGGTCCCGCCGCTTCCGGCACCGCGGGCGCCGGCATGTCGACGTGCTGCGCGTCGATCAAAGTGAAGGCTCCGTTCTCGACCTCGACGATCACACGCAGCGCCATCGTTCTCCTCCTCAGTGCACGTGCGCCGCGATCGGACGCTCGTCCTTGCGCGGCTCGGGTTTCAGACCAGCGATCGCGGTCAACAGCAAGCGCCGCCCCGGCATGCGCGCCAGCGCCGCGCGATACGCCGCCTCGGCCTCGGCCGCGCGTCCCGCGTTCAGCAGTTGATCGCCGAGGAGCTCGGTGGCGGGCTTGGCGACGGGAGGCGGACCGAAGTCGAAGGGCATCGACTCCTCCGTCCTGCGCGCTTTTTCGAGGAGCGCGATGGCCTCCGCGCGTTTGCCCGAAGCCGCGAGCAGCAACGCCTCGGACTCCTGCAGCATCACGTCCGCGCGCAGGCGTTCCGAGGGGTTGTCGTCGTTCTTCTTCGATGCGACGACGTTCGCGTGCAGCGCGCGCACCCGCGTCACCGCGGCCTGCAACGACTTTGGATCCGGCGCCGCCAACACATCTGCGTACGCGGATGTGTATCGCGCATCGACGAGCTCCTCGGGAATCGCAACGCTGCCATCGAGCGGCAGTCCCGCCGCCGCGTGATGCGCGCGCATGTCCGCATACTCCGTCACGCGGCCGCGCTTCGAATCCGCCGCGCCCGCCGATTCGAACGGCCGCTCCAACGCCGATGCGCGGCACGCATCCAGCGCCTTGCGCGCGGCGTCGCGGTCGTTCTTCTGCAGATAGGCGTAATGCAGCCAGGTCGGATAGTGGCCGCAATCCGCCGGCTGCTGTTTGCGCGCGGCGCGCTGGCGGTTGACGACGTCGATGGCGCGGCGGTTCGCGTCGATGACGTCGTCCCACATGCCCATGGCCACGAAGATGTGCGAGGTCATGTGCAGCGCGTGCCCCGCGTTCGGCGCCACCGCGCCGTAGCGCCGCGCGGCGCGCAGCCCGAGGGGCGCGTGCATCGGATCGTCGTACGAGTGGATGAGGTAGTGCAGCACGCCGGGATGATCGGGATGGGCGGGCAGCACTTCCTCGAGGATCGCCGCCGCGCGCATGTACGTCGCGAAGTCGCGGCCCTGATGCGCGGTGCCGAGGATGGCCAGCGCGTGGAACGCGGCGGCGTCGACGTCGTCCGGATACTTCGCGTGCAACGCGGACATCGCGTCGGCGTAGCGGAAGTCGCGATCGTTCTTCGCCCCGTCGCCGTACAGCACCTCGACGGCGCGGAGGTAATCCTTCTCCCGCTCGGTCTTCGCCTTGCTCAATCGCTCCTCCGGCGTTTTGCCAAGGCGATCGAGGACGGCGCGCGCCGCATTCGCGTCCTGCTGAAACCAGATCGGATGCGTGTACGTCATGGCCTCGCCCCAGTACGCCATCGCGAACGACGGATCGATCTGCTGCGCCTTGCGGAACTCCTCGGCCGCGAACGGATACTCGAAGTTGTGCAGCAGCGCCAGCCCGCGGCGGAACGGCGCCTGCGCCTCGGCCGCGCCGGAGTTCGCGAAGGCCACCTCGCCGACGTCGTTCTGCGCGACGAGCGGCAGCGCGGCCATGAGGATCAGCAGAAGTTTTCGCATGAGCGAAGATTATGCTTCACGCGTGAAGTCACTGAGCATCGTCCTGATCTCACTCATGTTCGTCGCCTGCGCCACCACCAAACCGCAACCGCCGCTCCTCGGCTACGACACGGCCGTCGACGCGGACCTGCAGCGCCGCCTCGAGGAGATCGACGCGCGCCTGCGCGACAAGCACGGCATGACTGCCGAACACACCGACGTCGGACTGCTGGACCTGCGCACGAATCGCGTGGCCATGATCCATCCCGACAAGATCGAGTACGCGGCCAGCGTGGCGAAGATCGGCATCCTCCTGGCCTGGTTCGAGCTGCATCCGCTGTCCGCACTCGATGCGCAGACGCAGCACGAGCTCGGCCTCATGGCCAAGCCGTCGTCGAACGAGATGGCGGCGAAGTTCTCGCGCGAGATGGGCCTGCGCGAGATCCAGGCGGTGCTGAACAAGTATGGTTTCTACGACGCGACGAAAGGCGGCGGCATCTGGGTCGGCAAACACTACGGCCCGAACTCGGAACGCATCGGCGACCCGGTCGCGGACCACTCGCACGCGGTGACGGTGCGCCAGGTCCTCCGCTTCTACCAGCTCCTCGACCGCGGCCTGCTCGTCTCGCCTGAGGCGTCAGCGAAGATGCGCGAGATCTTCCTCTCCCCCGACATCCCCGCCGACGACCACAAATTC
>DATLBM010000591.1:0-5450 GCA_035526885.1 Thermoanaerobaculia bacterium
GGCCGCCACGGGCGGCAGCGCTTGTTGGCCCAGCCAGGACGCACGCCTGTCGCACTGAACGCGGCTCTCGGCAGCCGCACGTGTTGCCGTAAGCGCTGCCGGCCGTGCCGGCCCGCCGGAGGCGCTCCCGTCGTCCCCCGAGCGCCAGCGAAAAACCGTGCGGCGGCGAGGAGCCGCCGCACGATGCGCGGAGGACTACCGTCCGTCCTTGTCCGCGTCGCCGGGGATGGCGCGTTCCACGCCGTGCCAGGCGTCCTTGGTCGCGTCCTTGGCTTTGTCCCACGTCAGGCGCGAGGCGCCTTTCGTGCGATCCCAGTCGCGCGCGAGATCGTTCTCGAGATTGTTGTCCCAGGTGCGATCCGCGTAGCGATGGCGCGAGTACGTGCCGTAGCGATAGGCCGGCGCGTAGTCGCGGTCATAGTCCGCCGTCTTGTCGTTGTAGCTGGCGGAGCTGAACTGATTGCGGTACTTCTCGTCGTGCGTTTTGTAGGTGCTGTACGTACGGTCCGTGCGGTCCCACGAGTCGCGGACGGCGTCCTTCGCGCGCTCCCAGGTCATCTTCGACTTGCCTTTGGCGGTGTCCCAGCCGCGGGCCAGATCGTTCTCCGCGTCGGCGAACTTGCGGTCGCGGTTCGTCGTGCGCGACTCCCAGCCGTAGCGATACGCGGGCTCGTAGTCGTCCCACGTGTGCGTCTTGTCGTAGTAGGGGCGGGAGGAGTAGTTGTTCTTCCAGTACTCCGCCTCGCCGGTGGGGTCGATGCGCTCGCCGACCGCGTGTCCGGCAGCGCCGCCGGCCACTGCGCCGATCGCGCCGCCAACCAGCATTCCGATCGGGCCGAACGGAGCGCCGAGCGCTGCGCCGACCGCGGCGGCACCTGCTGAGCCCACACCCGTTCCGACGGGATGCGAGCCGGGTTCACCGCTGATGGGGTCGCGATTCATGTCTCGTGTTTCAGCCATGGAAAATCCTCCTTGTGTGTCGTGTGGCCATCGAGTCAGGCCAGGCTGGGAAGACTCACAACGCGTGCCCGGAATCGCGTCGCGTGACGAGCACGGCGATGACGGCGGCGAGCGCAAGCGCTGCCCCCGTGAAGAAGGCCGCGTGCGGCGAAACGCGCTCGTAGAGCAGGCCGAAGAGCGCGCTTCCGAAAAGGACGCCGAGGCCGTTCGCGAAGTAATAAATGCCGAAGCTCCGGCCGCGCGCGGCAACAGGAACGAGGTCCGCAATCCACGCCCGCTCCGCCCCTTCCGCAAGCGTGAACGGAATCGCGTACGCCACGAAGAGGATCACGAAGACCGTGAGCGAATGCGCAAACGGAAAGAGGATGTAGATGATCGCGTACGACGTCCATCCCGCCGCCAGCAGCCAGCGGCGATCGACGCGATCCGAGAGAGCGCCGGCGCGCGTCGAGAAGAGCGACTTGATCACGTGATGCGCGGCCCACAGCGCGGGCAGCATCTTCGTGGAGACGCCGGCGGCGTGCGCCTGCAGGATGAGGAACGCGTCGGAGGAGTTGGAGAGAGCGAAGAGCGTGACCGCCGCGATCGCGCGTTTGAACAGTGCCGTGTGCTGAATGCTGAGTGAGGAGGGTTCGCGCGATTCGTGCGGTGTCGTGTTCTCGCGCAGCAGAAACACGAGCATGACCACGCCGATCGTGGCCGGGATCGCGGCGAAGTAGAACATCGTCCGCAGGTCGAAGCGCAGCAACAGCAGCATCGCCAGCAGCGGACCGACGATCGCGCCGGTGTGATCCAGCGCGCGATGAAAGCCGAAGGCCCGGCCGCGCTGCTCTGCCGGCGTGACGTCGGCGATCATCGCGTCGCGCGGCGCCGAGCGCATGCCTTTGCCGGTGCGGTCGATCAGGCGCGCCAGGAGCACCACCGGCCAGATCGCTGCGGCGCCGATGATCAGGCGCGATCCCGCCGCCAGCGAGTAGCCCCACACGATCCACGGCTTGCGGCGCTGCGCGCGATCCGAGATCGCGCCGGAAAAGTACTTGAGGATCGACGACAGTCCGTCCGCGGCGCCTTCGATGATCCCGATGATGGCCGGCGTCGCGCCGAGCGTGGCCGTGAGAAAGACCGGCAGCAGCGGATAGATCATCTCGCTGGCCGCGTCGTTGAGCAACGCGGCCAGCCCCAGAAGGACGACTTGCGGCTTCAGCTTTGTGCGCTGCACGCGCGAGATCTTACGGTGCCTGCGGCGTTGCTGGTTGCCGGTTTTCCACCAGCCGCACACCCGTTGCTTTGTGATTCAGGCGCTGCATGAATGAGCAACGGGTGTGCGGCCGGCGGAAAACCCGCAACCACGCAACACGGCATCCGCTGCGAATCGGGATCGGCGCGTGGACGTCTTTCAGGTTCACTACCGGCCCGTTCGGGGCGCTGACCGCGGTGACTGACCTGCCGTTTTGTGTGCAGGCAATGCGCATATGATTCGCGCCGCAATTCACGAAGGAGTCATTCACATGGCAATCAAAAAAGTGGGCGTGCTGGGCTGCGGCCTGATGGGCAGCGGCATCGCTCAGATCGCGGCGCAGGCGGGCTACGACGTCGTCGTGCGCGAGGTCGAGCAGAAGTTTCTCGACAAGGGTCTCGCCGGCATCCAGAAGTCCCTCGGCAAGTTCGTCGAGAAAGGCAAGATGCAGCAGGCCGACATGGACGCCTGCATGGGCCGTCTCAAAGGCTCGACCAGTCTCGACGACCTCGCCGACTGCGACATCGTCATCGAGGCCATCATCGAAAACGCGCAGCTGAAGAAAGACACCTACGCGCAGCTCGACAAGATCGTGAAGCCCGAGGCCATCTTCGCGTCGAATACGTCGTCGCTGACCATCACCGAGCTCTCCATGGCCACCGCGCGGCCGAAGCAGTTCGTCGGCCTGCATTTCTTCAATCCCGTGCCGCTGATGAAGCTCGTGGAAGTGGTGCGCACCATTCTCACCACCGACGAGACGTTCAACACCGCGTTCGCGTTCGCGAAGTCGCTCGGCAAGGAAGCCGTGTCGTGCAAGGACAACTCGGGCTTCATCGTGAACCGCCTGCTCGTGCCGTACATCCTCGACGCCATCCGCGCGTACGAGGAAGGCGTCGGCTCGATCGAGGACATCGACAAGGCCATGATGCTCGGCTGCGGCTACCCGATGGGACCGTTCACGCTGCTCGATTTCGTCGGCCTGGACACGACCTACTTCATCACGCACGTGATGTACGAGGAGTACCAGGAGAAGCGCTTCGCCGCGCCGCCTCTGCTGCGCAAGATGGTCCTGGCCGGCCGCCTTGGGCGCAACAAAACCGGCAGCGGCTTTTATGACTACTCGGGCGAGAAGCCCGTGCCGTTCGATAAGGCGAAGTAAATGGACAACGTACGCACCGAAAACAAAGACGGCGTTCTGATCATCACGGTCGACCGTCCCAAGGTTCTCAACGCGCTGAATGCGCAGACCATCGAAGAGCTGCGCGTGGCGTTTCGCGACGCGCGCGAAGACGACTCCGTGAAATGCATCGTGCTCACGGGCGGCGGGGAGAAGGCGTTCGTCGCGGGCGCCGACATCGGCGAGCTCGCGAAGATGACGCCCATCACCGGCAAGGAGACGGCCGAGCGCGGGCAGCGCGTCTTCCGCAACATCGAGCGCTTTCCCAAGCCCGTCATCGCCGCCATCAACGGCTTCGCCCTCGGCGGCGGCTGCGAGCTCGCACTGGCGTGTCACATCCGCATCGCATCGGAGAAGGCGCAGCTCGGATTGCCCGAGGTGACGCTGGGGATCATCCCCGGCTACGGCGGCACGCAGCGCATGGCCCGCCTCCTCGGCAAAGGCAAAGCGCTGGAGCTGATCCTCATCGGCGATCGCATCAAGGCGGACGAAGCCGAGCGCATCGGCCTCGTGAACAAAGTCGTCCCCGCCGAAGAGTTGATGGACGCCGCGGAGACGATGGCGCGCACGATCGCGACGCGCGGCCCGCTCGCGGTGCGCGCGGCCATCGAGGCCGTGATGAGCGGCAGCGAGATGCCCTTCGACGAAGGCCAGACGCTCGAAGCGACGCTTTTCGGCTTGCTCGCCAGCACCGAGGACATGAAAGAGGGGATGGGCGCGTTCCTGGAGAAGCGCGCGGCGAATTTCAAAGGACAATGACTTCGTGACCGAGAACCTCGAGCACCTGATCCACGACTGGAACGTCGACGGCGAGCAGCCGTCGAAGCCTGCTCGCAAGATCGAATTCGACGACGAGACGCTGCGCGACGGCTTGCAGTCGCCGTCCGTCACCGATCCCTCCATCGAAGACAAGCTGCGCATCCTTCATTACATGCACGCGATCGGCATCGACAACGCCGACATCGGTCTGCCCGGCGCGGGGCCGCACGTGCAGAAGACCGTCGAGCGGCTGGCGCGCGAGATCGCCGAGCAGAAGCTCTCCGTCTATCCCAGCGCCGCCGGACGCACGCACGAGAACGACATCAAGCCGATCGTCGAGATCTCCAACCGCGTCGGCATCGCCATCGAGGCCGATCTCTTCATCGGCTCATCGCCCATTCGCCAGTTCGCGGAGGAGTGGGATCTCGACTGGATCATCGAGCAGTCCGCGAAGGCCGTGCGCTTCGCGGTCAGCCAGGGCATCCCGGTGATGTACGTGACCGAGGACACGACGCGCGCCAAGCCGGAGGACATCGAGAAGCTGTACACCGCGGCGATCGAGGCTGGTGCGGCGCGTGTCTGCATTGCAGACACCGTCGGCCACGCCACGCCGTGGGGCACGCGCAACGTCGTGCGTTTCGTGCGCAAGCTCGTCGATCGCATCAGTCCGAACGTCAAGGTGGACTGGCACGGACACGAAGACCGCGGCATGGGCGTCATCAACTGCATCGCCGCGCTGGAGGCGGGCGCGGATCGCGTGCACGGCTCGGCGGCCGGCATCGGGGAGCGCGTCGGCAACACGCCGATGGACATCCTCATGGTCAACCTCAAGCTGATGGGCTGGATCGACAACGACCTCACCGCGCTGCCCGACTACGTGAAGCACGTCGCGCGCGTGACCAACGTCGACATCAGCGACCGCTATCCCGTCTTCGGCCGCGATGCCTTCCGCACCGGCACGGGCGTGCACGCCGCAGCCATCATCAAGGCGCGGAAGAAGGGCAGCGACTGGCTCGCGGACCGCGTGTACTCAGGCGTTCCCGCGGGGATGTTCGGGCTGAAGCAGATCATCGAAGTGGGGCCGATGTGCGGCCTCTCCAACGTCATCTACTGGCTCGACGCGAACGGCTATCCGCAGGAAGAGACGCTGGCGAAAGAGATCTTCCAGCTCGCGAAGTCGACCAACCGCGTGCTGACCGAGGACGAGCTGCACGGAAGCGTGCGGCGGTGGCGCTCCGCCAGCGAATGACGGGGGGCCTCCGGCGGCCGGGGCCGCGGGCCCCGGACCCCGCTGATTGGCCAAGCCTCCGCGACACG
>DATLBM010000592.1:0-4658 GCA_035526885.1 Thermoanaerobaculia bacterium
GCCGCCGGCGTCCTCACCGAAATCCTGGCCAAAGAAGGCGACACCGTTCCCGTGAACGCCGTCGTCGCGCGCATCGCCGCCGAGGGAGAAGCGTCGGCGCCCGCGCCGGAAGCGAAAGCGGAAGCGCCGGCCGCCGCACCGCAGCCCGAGGCACCGAAGGCCGACGAGCCGACCCCGCGCACCGAGGCCACGCGCGCGGAAGAACCCACTCCCGAACCGGCAAGCGATGACCGCCAAGCGCTAACCGACCGACAACCGACAACCGCCAACCGCCAACCGCCAACCGACGACAGCCAACCCGCAACCGGCAACCGGCACCCGGCAACCGGCGACGACAACGTCTCCTCGCTCGACGAGCGCCGCCGCACCAAGTCCTCGCCGCTCGTGCGCAAGATTGCCGCGGAGAACAACGTCGACATCTCCCGCCTCGAGGGCACCGGTGTCTCCGGCCGCGTGACGAAGAACGACATCCTCGACTATCTGCAGCAGCCCAAGCCCGCCGCCGCCGCGTCCGCGCAACCGCAGGCCGCGCCGCAGCAGCAGGAAGCGCCGCAGGCGCGCGCGCCGCGTCCCACTCCGCAGTTCGCCGAGGGCGAGAACGTGCGGCTCGAGCCGCTGTCGGTGATGCGCAAGCGCATCGCCCATCACATGACCCAGTCGAAGCAGACCTCGGCCCACGTGCACACCGTGTTCGAGATCGACTTCACCGCCGTCGAGAAACTGCGCCGCCAGTACAAGGACGCGTACGCCGAGCGCGGCGTGAAGCTCACCTACATGCCGTTCATCGTGCAGGCCGTGATCGCCGGTCTGCGCGAGTTCCCCATCCTCAACGCGTCGATGGACGAGAGCAACGTGGTCTATCACCGCGAGCTGAACATCGGCATCGCGGTGGCGCTGGAATGGGGCCTGATCGTGCCCGTGCTCAAGCACGCCGACGAGCTGAACATCCTCGGCGCCTCACGCGCGATCAACGACCTCGGCGACCGCGCCCGCTCGAAGAAACTCTCGCCCGAGGATGTGCAGGGCGGGACGTTCACCATCACGAACCCCGGCGTGTTCGGCGGGCTGTTCGGACTGCCGATCATCAATCAGCCGCAGGTGGCCATCCTCGGCGTGGGCGGAATCAAGAAGCGTCCCGTCGTCGTGGAGACGAAGGACGGCGACTTCATCGCCATCCGCTCGATGTGCTACTTCTCGCTCGGCTTCGATCACCGTCTCATCGACGGCGCGGTGGCGGACCAGTTCATGGCCCGCGTGAAGCAGATCATCGAGAGCGGTCAGTTCACGATGTGATGAGTCGCTCGCGGCTCTCGCCGCGAGCAACTCCGCGAGCTAATCCGGAAGAGCGATCTCCGACCACGGCAGGCTGCGCACGGCCAGCACGCGCTGGTCGAGCAGTTCCTGCGTCGTCGTGTTGCCGAGCGTGCGCTGCACGTACGCGATCTCCGTGGAGACGAGCTTGGTGGTCAGGAGCCGCGTGGCGGCCTTCCTGATGTTCAGTTCGGATACGGCGACCTTGGCAGCCTTGATCGGCTTGAGCGGTTTGATCGGATTCTTCATCGGCTCTCCTTTTTGATTAGTTCTTGCGGGGACGGGCTTCGCTCACTTTGAGCGTCGCGCCGCCGACTTCCTTGCCGTTCAGCGCCGTGATTGCGGCGCGGGCGTGCTCGTCGTCGCCGTACTCGGCGAAGCCGAAGCCTTTCGACTCGCCGCTCTGGCGGTCTTTGATCAGCTCCACCGAGGTGGTGGGACCGAACTGCGAGACCATGTCGTTGAATTCGGCGTCGGTGACGTCTTTGGACAGATTGCCAATGTGCAGTTTCATGAAAGCGCTCCTGAAAATCTAAGAAGGTAAGTCTCGGAGCGCTGACTTAGTTCAGACTGCCCAAAGTGCGAGGAAGGTTCCTCGACAGATCACGGTACATCATGGAACACGATAAGTCCCGTGGTTATTCATGCGGCATTTTGCTGCAGCGCGCGCGCGTTCACTCACCAGCAACGTGAAACGCGTCCTCCTCCTGCTCGTGCTCGCCTCCGCCACGCTCGCGGAGGACGTGTACACGCCGCCGGTGCCGCTCGGAATCAAGCGCGACGGCAAGGTGCGCAAGCCGCGCTCCCCCATCGAGTTTCCCAGCGAAGAGGCGAACTGGATCCGCATCCGCTCCGAGCATTACGACGTGATGAGCAGCGCGTCCGAGGAAGAGACTCGCGACATCGTCGGCGACCTGGAGACGCTGGCCTCCGTCCTCTCCTCCACCAGCGCACGCTTCCGCCGCGAAGGCACGCAGCCCACGACCGTGCTCGTCTTCGCCGACCGCAACGAAAGCAATCCCTACTTCGAGATGCTGCTGGGCCGCGACAAGCCGAACGCTACCGGCATGTACGTCCGCTGGCCGGGCGGCGGCACGATGTTCGTCGACGCGTCACGCAAGCGGCAGCGCATCGAGAAGACCGCGCTGCACGAGCTCGTACACGACCTGCTGCGCCAGGGCGAGCAGGTGCCGCCGCTCTGGCTCGAGGAAGGAATGGCCGAGTATTTCTCGAACGCGGATCTGCGCAACGGACGCGTCACCGCCGGCCAGCCCGTGCGCGAGCACATGACCTTTCTCAAGCGCGGCATGCCCATCCCGCTCGATGAGCTCTTCGCCATTCGCGCGGAGAGCGAGGCGTCGTTCGCGGGCGGCTTCTACGCGGAAAGCTGGGCCGCCGTCGACTGGCTGATGCGGCTCGGCGACGACAAGTTCTTCGCGTTCCTCGCCGACGTCGAGCGCGGTGCCGCCGTCGCCGACGCCCTGCAGAAACACTACGGCAAGACGCTGAAGGAGATGGACTCCGCGATCCGCAATCCTTCTTCGCGCACGAATTACAGCGTGGAGCTCCTCGGCGCGCGGCGCGAGGTGCCGCGTCCGGAGGGCGTCAAGCGCGCGACGCTGTTGTACGAGCTGGGACGATTCCTGTCGCACGTCGCGGGCGCGGAGGAAGAGGCGCAGCGTCACTATCGCGAGGCGTTGCGCATCGAGCCGCGGCACGCGAAGTCGCTCGCCGCCACGGGACAGTTCGAAGCAGCAATCGCCGCGGGACTCGATGATCCCGAAGTGCATCTCTCGTTCGCGGAGACGCTGCTGACCACCGCGCTCGGTCCGTTCGCGGGCACGTTCGAGACGACCGAGGCGGACGTCGAGAAGTTCCGAAAGGCGCGGCGCCTCGCCGAGCGCGCGCTGGCGCTGAAAGCGGACGAGGGTTCGGCGCGCGCGGCGATCGGCACGACGTACTTTGTCGAGACCGACATCACGCCGGGCATCGAACAGTTGCAGCGCGCACACGCTCTGCTGCCGCGACGCGCCGACGTCGCGCTGAACCTCTACGCGCTGCTGCTGCGCACCGGCCGTCGCGCGGAAGCCGATGCGCTGTACGCCGAGGCGTTCGCGAATGCCCGCGACAAACAGCTCGTGTTCGCGGCGAAGAACGTGTTGTTGATGTCCGAGACCGCGCGCGCGAACGCGCTGGCGAAACAGGGGCAGCTCGAAGAGGCGGCGACGATCGTCCGCGCGCTGGCGGCGGCGACTGAGGATGCCATGGGACGCCGCGACCTGGAACAGCAGGCCGCGCAGCTCGAAGGCGTCGCCAACGTCAACAAACACATTCGCATGTACAACGACGCCATCGGGCTCGTGAACAAGGGCAGGAACCGCGAGGCCGCGAAGATGCTCGACGAGCTGCTGGCCGTGGCCACCGATGCGATGGTGATCCGCGACGCGAAGAAGCTGCGCGACGAAGTTCGGAAAAGATAGGCTACGCGACCCATGCGCCGGTGCGACATCCATCGCCTCCACACCGTCACTTACGAGAACGGGATGAAGCTTCAGCAGAAGCTCGTGGAGATGCGCCAGCGCGAGGAGATCGACGATCAGCTCCTCCTCCTCGAACACCCGCCCGTGATCACCCTCGGCCGCGGCGGCGATGAAACGAACCTCTTGGCCACGCCGCCCGAACTGGCGGCGCACGGTGTGCGCTTTTACGAAACGACGCGCGGCGGCGACATCACCTATCACGGCCCCGGCCAGATCGTCGGCTACCCGATCCTCCACCTCGGCGAAGGCAATCGCGACGTGCGCCGGTACGTCACCGCGCTCGAGGAAGTGCTGATCCGCACCGTCGCGGAGTACGGCATCACCGCGGACCGCGTCGACGGACGCCGCGGCATCTGGGTCGGCAACGACAAGATCGCGGCGATCGGCGTGCGCATCGCGCGCTGGGTGACCTCGCACGGCTGGGCGCTGAACGTCAACACGAACCTCGATCACTTCCGCCTGATCACGCCGTGCGGCCTCGCGGGCACCGGCGTGACGTCCATCGAGCGCGAAACCGGACGCCGCATCGCACTCGACGACGTGCGCGACGTGCTGGCGGCGAAGTTCGCGGAAGTCTTCACGCGCGAGCTCGTGCCGCGCCCGGAAACCATCCGCCTGGTGAAGGTGCTCGTGCACGACGGCGATCGCGTGCTGCTCCTTCACCGGAAACCGGAGCGGGGCAACTTCTGGCAGCCGGTCACCGGCACGATGAATCCATCGGAGTCGCCGATCGACACCGCGCGCCGCGAGATCACCGAGGAAACGGGACAGAGTGGCGATCCGCATCCGCTCGATCTTCAGCAGTCG
>DATLBM010000593.1:0-7860 GCA_035526885.1 Thermoanaerobaculia bacterium
CCCATGCGCATGTCCAGCGGTCCGTCGAAACGGAACGAGAATCCGCGCGACGCATCGTCGAGCTGCATCGACGAGACGCCCAGGTCGGCGAGCAGACCGCTCACGGTCGCGACGCCGGACTGCTTCAGGATGTCAATGAGCGATTCGTGACGCCCGCGTACGAACGTCACCCGTTCGCCGAAGCGGCTCAGCCGCTCCCGCGACCGTTCGAGCGCCTCGGGATCGCGATCGATCGCGACCAGCCGCACATCCGGATGGCGCTCCAGGAGCGCTTCCGCATGTCCGCCCAGCCCCACCGTCGCGTCGACCAGAACGCCGTCGCGGCGGTTGGGCTCGAGATACTCGAGCACAGGTTCTAAAAGAACAGGTTCGTGTCTCACTTCACACGCCGTGAAGTTCGAGCTCTTTGTAGTCTTCAGCCGTGAGCGGCGCGTCGTCGAGCCGCTTCTTCATCTTCAATTCGTTCCAGACGATGAGGTGATCCGTGCTGCCGAGGACGACCACGTCGTCGTTGATGCCGGCCACCGAGCGCAGCACCGCCGGCACGAGCACGCGGCCCTGCGCGTCGATCGTCCCGACCTGCCCGAAGTAGTTCAGTCGCTCGAGCATCTTGGCCTTGGCCATCGACGTCGACGGCACCTTGGCCAGCCTGCTCTGGAACTCGAACCACACGGGAAGCGGATAGACGAGCGCCGACTCGCCGTCGGTCGACGTGATGAAGCACTCGTTTCCGTAGCGCTCCTCGATGATCTTGCGGAAGGTAGCCGGCACTTTGAGACGGCCCTTCTCATCGATCTTCGTGGGGCTATGCCCCATCAAAACGCTCAGTTCCATGTCGGTTCGATGGCTTTTGTACCACCGACGACCACCAGAGTCCACAAATATCCACCACTGGTAGCAAAAAAAGGCGCGGCCGTGTGGCCGCGCCTGCCAGGGTTGATCGCTTCGGGGTCTACCGCTCGACCGACAGCACCACGTTGTGCCACTGCCAGCCACCGCACGGCGTCGCGCCGTCCTCGAACAGCTTGCCGGCGAAACCGCCCGTGAGCACGGGCTTCAGCATTCCGTTCAGCTCGCGCACCGTACCGTTCGACATCACGGTCAGCCGCACCCAGAGCTGTCCATCCATGTAAATCGCCTCGGCACCGCGAATCTGTTCGTTCAGTTGCACGTCGATGAACATGCCTTCCTGCTCGAACTTCACCGCCGACAGCGTGATCGGGCAACTACTCTCGAGGATGTCCACGCGATAGTCGCCCGCGAGGCGGTCGGCGAATCCGGCCACGGCGCGCGAGCGCGAGCGCGTCGAGGCCGTGGCGATCGGCGACACGTTGCCCTGCACGTCGACCAGCCACACGCGGCTGGGCGGGTTTGCACGCACATCGAGCGAGTACGCCTGGACGATGAGGTCGTCCTGGCTGGCGTTGCGGAAGTGACGGACCGCGAGCCGCGGTCCGATGTTGTCGGTCCACGGCCGGATGTCCGCGTCGATCGTGACGCTGCCGACGTCGCGGATCCCGCCGTTCAGCGCGGTGAGGAGGTGCACGGTTCCCAGCGGGTCGGAGTACGCGATCTCTTTCGCGCCGCCGGGGATGAAATCGCCGATGACGAGGGTGTCGTTCGAGAAATCGGTCTGGACGTGATGGCGGGACACGCCCGGGAAACGACCCGCTCCGTCGCCCATGAGAACGACCGGTCCTTCCTTGCCGTTGAACGTGTGCAGGCCGCTGAGGTCATTGCGCGCGTCGCCGGTGACGTCGCCGATGTTGATCAGGCCGATCGGTCTGCGCGTGAAGCGCACGCGCGGCTCGCCGAAGATGCCGTCGGCGTTGCCGTAGAAGACGTAGAGCCGCGTTTCGGATGCGACCGCAAAGTCGGCCGTGGCGTCGCCGTTCAGATCGCCGATGCCGACCTCCGGAAACAGCTCGCGCTCAGGCCAGTTCAGTTCCTGGTGCAGCGTGAAGTTGGCAGCACCGTCGTTGCGGAGAATCCACAGCTTGCCCGTGTTGACTATGAGCGCGTCCGGAATTCCATCGTTGGTGAAATCGGCCACCTTCACCAGACTGCCGTATTGATTGGGAAAAGCGTGCTCGGTGAAGCCGCCGGCGCCGTCGCCGAGGTAGAGGCTCAGCGCGCCGTCAGTCGCGTACCTGATGATGTCCGCGTGACGGTCACCGTTCACGTCGATCGCGTCCTCCGCGAACGCCGCGTGCTCGTCGAACTGCGCGAGGGTCATCGGCGCGGAGAAGCGTCCACCGACGTTCCACTGCAGCATGTTGTTGCGCAACACGTCATCGAGGCCGTCGCCGTTGAAATCGCCCCACGTCGCCTGCGCCAGGGCGCTGTCGATGCGGGACGCGCGCAGCTGCACGTCCGCAAATGCAACGGAGCTGCACATCAGCACTACGCACAACACAACGAGTTTCTTCATCGCACACTCTCCTGATTGATCGTTGCCGTGGACCTACGCTACTGCGCGTTGCTTGTGGAGAATGTGCGCAATTTATTTGGACAAAGCCGAAAAAGCAACGATTATTTGGACAGATCTCGTCACTTCATCGTTTTTTTGATCTTGCCCAGGATGTCGCTGCCCACGAGGTTGTCCGCCGCGTTGAGCACGTTGCGGATCGTGTCCAGGATGTCGTCCCGCCCGCTCCAGTGCTGGCGCAGGATTTCCGGATCGGTGTCCGCGAGGAGCTTGTTGAGCAGGTACACGCCGAACACCAGATCGTCGATGTATCCGATCGGCCCCAGAAATCCCTCGGGCATGAGGTCGAGCGGAAAGAAGTAGTACGCCAGGCCGCTGCCCAGCATCACTTTGTTCTTCGCGTTCACGCGGCTGTCGCTGATCAGACGCCACAGCAGCACGAAGACGTCCGGCGCGAGGAGCAGGTACTCGCCGGTGTTGCCGGCCAACGTGCCTTTCTTTTCGAGATAGCTGCGAATGGCCGCGCGCATGCGATCGTAGAAGCGATCCGCGCGCTCGCGCGTGACGGGTCCTGTCGCTTCCGTGCTGTCGCGCATCATGTCGTCGAAGTTTTCATCTGCTGTCATGCACTGCCTCCGGTGGGAAGATCGGCGCCGCCTTTGCCGAGGGTCACGGCCAGACCGCCGTCGATGATCCAGATCTTCTGGATATCCGCGGCCACGAACGGTGGCAAAAAGCGGTCCAGCGAAACCACGAGGGTGGCCGGCTCCTCGTAGGTGACGAGCTCCTTCGGGAACTTGCTGCGCAGCAGACCCACGAGGAGCGTGGGCACGGGAATCGGTCCGGCCGAGATGCGCGCCAGCGGCACGCGCACGGTCGTGCCCGACGCGAGGATCTGCGTGACGTCGACCGTGAACGGAACGCTGATGAACTTGCGCACCGATCCTTCCACGCGCAGCAGTCCGTTGGAGAACTTCAGATCGAGACGCTCGATCTTCGGATCCCTGGCGACCATCTCGCGGGCCATGGCGGCGATTTTTTCGCCGTCGACGCGCACGTCGAGCGAGTCCCATTCGATGAAGCGTTTCACTTCATCAAAACTGTATCATTCGCCCCCGATGCCGAAGCGGTCCGACCTCCACACCATTCTCATCATCGGCTCCGGGCCCATCGTGATCGGGCAGGCCGTCGAATTCGACTATTCCGGCACGCAGGCCTGCAAGGCGCTGCGCGACGAGGGCTACCGCATCGTCCTCGTGAACTCGAATCCGGCCACGATCATGACCGATCCGGAATTCGCGGACCGCACGTACATCGAGCCGCTCACGCCCCAGTCCCTGGAACGCATCATCGAGCGCGAGAAGCCGGACGCGATCCTGCCCACCGTCGGCGGCCAGACCGGCATCAACCTGGCCATGGCCCTGTACGAGAACGGCGCGCTGGAGCGGCACGGCGTGGAGCTGATCGGCGCGAACTACGACGCCATCAAGACGGCCGAGGACCGGCAGCTGTTCAAAGAAAAGATGATCTCCATCGGCGTCGACGTGCCGCAGTCCGCGTACGCGGCGTCGGTCGAGGATGCGGAGGCGTTCGCGTCAACGATCGGCTACCCGCTGGTCATTCGTCCGTCGTTCACCCTCGGTGGATCCGGCGGCGGCATCGCGTACAACGTCGAAGAGCTGCGCTCGATCGTCTCCAGCGGACTCGATCTCTCGCCCGTGCACCGCGTGCTGGTCGAAGAGTCGGTGATGGGCTGGAAGGAGTTCGAGCTCGAGGTCATGCGCGACCGCGCGGACAACGTGATCATCGTCTGCTCGATCGAGAACTTCGATCCGATGGGTGTGCACACCGGCGACTCGATCACGGTCGCGCCGCAGCAGACCCTCACGAACGACGAGTATCAGGAGATGCGCGACGAAGCGAAGCGCATCATCCGCGCCATCGGCGTGGAGACCGGAGGCTCGAACATCCAGTTCGCCGTAGATCCGAAGACCGGACGGCGCATCTGCATCGAGATGAATCCGCGCGTGTCGCGATCGTCGGCGCTGGCCTCGAAGGCGACCGGCTTCCCCATCGCCAAGTTCGCGGCGAAGCTCGCCGCCGGCTACACGCTGGACGAGATTCCGAACGACATCACGCGCAAGACGCCCGCGTCGTTCGAGCCATCCATTGATTACGTGGTGGTGAAGATCCCGCGCTTCTCGTTCGAGAAGTTCCCGAACACGCCGCAGCTGCTCAGCTTCTCGATGCAGAGCGTCGGCGAGGCCATGGCCATCGGCCGCACGTTCAACGAGGCGCTGCAGAAGGGTCTGCGCTCGCTCGAGATCGGCGTGGCCGGACTGGAAACACGCGGCCACACGAAAGAGCGTTTGCCGGAGCTGCTGCGCACGCCGACGCCGGAGCGCATCTTCGCCGTCGGCGACGCCTTTCGCGCCGGCATGACGGTGGAGGAGATCTACGCGCTCTCGAACATCGATCCATGGTTTCTGCGGGAGATCCGCAAGATCGTGGAGCTGGAAAACGTAGGGCGGACTTCAGTCCGCCCGGACGGGTGGAAGCCCGCCCTGCGTCACCTCAAGCGCAACGGCTTCTCCGATCGCCAGATCGCCAAGCTCACCAATCGCACGGAGACCGAGGTGCGCCAGGAGCGGCACGCGCTGGGAGTGCGTCCCGTCTACAAACGCGTCGACACCTGCGCCGCGGAGTTCGAGGCCACCACTCCTTATCTCTACTCGACGTACGAGACCGAGAACGAATCGGATCCCACCGATCGCCGCAAGGTGATCATCCTGGGCTCCGGACCGAACCGCATCGGGCAGGGCATCGAGTTCGACACGTGCTGCGTGCACGCGTCGTTCGCGCTGCGGGAGATCGGGTTCGAGACCATCATGGTCAACTGCAATCCGGAGACGGTGTCGACGGACTACGACACGTCGGACCGTCTCTACTTCGAGCCGCTCACGCTCGAGGACGTACTGGAGATCGTCGAGCTGGAGAAGCCCGAGGGCGTGATCGTGCAGTTCGGCGGACAGACGCCGCTGAAGCTGGCCAAGCAACTCGCCGAGTTCGGCGTGCCGATGTGGGGCACCTCGGTGGACTCGATCGACATCGCCGAAGACCGGGAGCGCTTCGGAGAGCTCGTGCGCAAGCACGACATCCGCGTGCCCGCGAACGGCACCGCTCTCACCGAGACCGATGCGCTCGCCGTCGCGCGGCGCATCGGCTATCCCGTCGTCGTCCGTCCCTCGTACGTGCTCGGCGGCCGGGCCATGGCCATCGTCTATGACGACGACGCGCTGACGAGCTACATGACGCGCGCGGTGGAAGCGGCGCCCGGACATCCGATCCTCGTCGATCACTTCCTCGAAGACGCGATCGAGATCGACGTCGACGCGGTCTCCGACGGCACGGACGTGATCGTGGCCGGCGTGATGGAGCACATCGAGCTGGCGGGCATTCACTCGGGCGACTCGACCACGGTCATCCCGCCGTACATCATCGGCCACCGCGATCAGGACCGCATCCGCCGCCGCACCATCGAGCTGGCGAAAGCGCTCAACGTCATCGGCCTGATGAACGTGCAGTACGCGATTCAGCACGGCGAGCTGTACGTGCTGGAAGTGAATCCGCGCGCGTCGCGCACGGTGCCGTACGTGTCGAAGGCCACGGGCGTGTCGTTCGCGAAGATCGCCGCCAAAGTGATGGCCGGCCATTCGCTGCGCTCCCTCGGCATCACCAGCGAGCCGCGCGTGGACGGCTACTTCGTGAAGGCCCCGGTCTTCCCGTTCAATCGCTTCCCGCGCGAGGACACGCTCCTCGGACCGGAAATGAAATCGACCGGCGAAGTGATGGGCAGCTCGCCGCACTTCGGCGAGGCTTACGCCAAGGCGCTGCTCGGCGCGGGCGTGCGCCTCCCGCTCAGCGGCACGGCGTTCATCTCCGTCAACGACAACGACAAACGCCCGCACGTGCTCTCCGTCGCGCGCGAGCTGAACGCCCTCGGCTTCCACATCATCGCCACCGGCGGCACGCGCGAGTTCCTCCTGCGCCACGGCGTCGACGCGGATCTCGTGTCGAAGGTGCACGAGGGGCGTCCGAACATCATCGACCGCATGATCAACGGCGAGGTGGCGCTGGCCATCAACACGCCGTTCGGCAAGTCGGCATTCGTGGACGATACGTACATCCGCAGAACCGCACTGCAGCTGAACATCCCGTGCATCACGACGCTCACCGCGGCCACGGCCTGCGTGGAGGGAATCCGCTCACTGAAGGGCGGGGCGAGCTCGTTCGCGGCGCTGCAGGAACAACACGTGGCGTCGCGCTGACCGAGCGGCGTTTACGCCGTCACGTTCACCCAGACGCGCGTATTCGCCAGCTCCGACTTGAACTGCGTCATCGCGCGGACCGTGTACTGAACGCGTTTCCCTGCCGCGGAGGCCACGGCGCCGCCGGAGAGCTGGCGATGCGGGCGGGCGCCGCCGGGCTTGCGCGTGCGGTAGACGCTCTGCGGGAACGGCGACGGCTTCTCGAGCTCGATCACGATCTCTTCGACGTTCACGTCGGCGCCGCCGATGTAGCGGAAGTCCCACTCGATGCCTTCCGTGACGCGCACCGTGACTTCCATCGGATTGGCGATGACGTAGAAGCGTCCCGCGCCCTGCTCGACGTCGATGCGCACGGGCACCGTGCGCACGGCGGGATGGGCGAGATCCTCTTCGCGAATCAAACGATCGGATGACGCGGGCGGCGCGGCCACGGCGCTCGGCGCCTCGGCACGCGCGGGCGCAGCGATGAAGGAGGCCGGACGCGGCTTCTCGGACGACAGCCACGAAGCGGCCGGCGCGCCGCTGGAGATCACGCGAGCCCGTGCACGGCGTCCGCGTTTCGCTTTCTCCGGCTCGGCCGGTTTCGGCGCGGCCTTCGGCACGGCAGGAACGTTCGGCGCGACGGGAGCGGAAGTCGGGGGCGCAGGCTTGACCGCTTTCGGCTTCACCGTGGCCTTCGCGGCAACGGCTTTCGGAGCGGCGACCGCTTTCGGCGCGACTGCTTTCGCGGCGACGGCTTTCGGAGCGACTTTGGCGACGGCCTGCTTCACCGCTTTCACCGCGCCCTTGGTCGCTGCCTGCTTCACCACTTTCGCTGCGGCTTTGACGGCCTTCTGCACCGGCTTGGTGACGGCTTTCGCTTTCGCGGCGGTTTTGGCAGCAGCCTTGGCCGCAGGTTTTGCAGCAGTCTTCGCCGCGGGTTTCGGCGCGGGCTTCGCGGCCGGCTTCGCCTTCGCCGGAGCAGCGGCTTTCGGCGCGGGCTTTTTCGCGACGGGCTTCGCCGGCGCGGCAGGTTTCTTCGGCGCGATCTTCTTCTTTACCGCTTTGGCCGCGCTCTTGACCTTCGCCGCGACCTTCTTTGCCGCACCCTTACCACCGGCGGCC
>DATLBM010000594.1:0-3108 GCA_035526885.1 Thermoanaerobaculia bacterium
CGATCGCTGGCGTCGAGCGTGCGCCTGGTGCGGCTCCCGAAGTACATCGAGAACGGATCGCCGTGCGCGGAGAGCACGAGCAACTGCGCGCCGTCGACGTCGACATCGAAGAGCTGGTGCTCATCGGACACCTGCTCGTGCACGTCGATGTCGTACGCGGCCGCGATGCGCGCGCGCAGCTCGCGCTGATGCGAGGTGTAGAAGATGCGCCGGAACCAGGAGCGCTCTTTGGGATAGATCAGCACCGCCCGCTCACGCGCCTGCGCGATCAGCGGGAAAAACAGCAGTACGGCGAGCAGAAGCCGCGGGCGCATCGACCGAATTGGACCGCGGTCATTTTACCGTGCTCTGCAGCCAATCGCTGAACATCGCCAGCACCTCGCTCCGCCGCGGCTCGGCCTCGTTGAAGATCTCGTGATACAGGCCGGGCAGCTCGTGCGCGGTCACGACGTAGCGCGGCGCGGCGAAGACGAAGGCGCGGCTGCCTTTCGGATCCACCAGTTCGTCCGCGCCGGCGAAGAGCAGGAGCGTGGGCACGCGCCATTTGTCCGCGCGCTGGCGCACGAGCTTGCCGCCGCCGATGATGAAGTCGAGCAGGCGCGGCGAGATGCGGTCGTGATTGAGCGGATCTTCCTTGTACGCTTTCACCACCGCGGGGTCGTGCGAGACCTTGTTCGGATCGAGTCCGTTGGGCAGCGTCACGTTCGGCGCGACGATGCCCGCAATGGCCAGCTTGATCTTCTCGCCCATCGACAGCTTCGTGGCCAGCGCCGGCGAGGACAAGACGAGATAGTCGATCTTGCGATGCCAGCCCGCCGGTTTCTCGCCGTGCTCCTGCAATCCCTCGGCGACGAAGCGCGCGGCCGTCAGTCCGCCCATGCTGTGCCCGAGAAGAACCAGCGGTCGCACGGTGACCGTGTCGATGATGTCGGCCAGATCCTCGAGCAGCGTCGTGGATTTCGGCAACGCGCCGCGCTTGCCGGGCGACTGGCCGTGACCGCGATGGTCGTACGCGATGACGTTGAAGCCCGCGTCGTTGGCGAGCTTGATGACGTGCGCGTAGCGTCCGGAGTGCTCGCCGAGGCCGTGCACGATGAGCACAGTGCCGCGCGGGTTCTCGATGTTCGAGGTGATGACGTGCAGGTCGCTCAAGGCATGATCTCGACTTTCGCGCCGCTGAGTATCGCACTGACGCCCTCCGCCGCCAGCCGTCCGTCGACGATGACCGGCTTTTCCGCGAATCCCGTCAGCACGATTCTCCGCACCCCGTTGAACAATGGATGCGCACCCGCCGCCTCGGTCAGCACCATGCGGCCGTTCACTTCGATCTCGCCGCCGCTCCCTTTCAGCCGGAGAAACCGCGTGTGCAGAATCTCGCCTTTGCCGACGATTTGCACGTTCAAAGGATCGAAGCGCTCGGGCAAGAAGGGTGCGTCGGCGGTGATGATGACGCGCCAGCCTTTCGCGTTCAGGAACTCCTCGCGCTTGCGTGCGCGCGCGTCGCGAATCCTCTGCACGTCCTCGGCCGCGGTGGTGCCAGGCTCGATGGCGGCGGCGAGCAGCTCGTCGAGCGAGCGCGTGTCGCCGTTCTCCAGCGTGGTCTTCCAGTTCGCGTCGTAGCGGTCGAGCAGCGTGGCCAGCGCCAGTCCCGTCTGATACATGCGCTGCCGCACGCCGTCGACGTTGTGGAGGACCACGGGCTCGCCGGAGACGCGATGCTCGACGTACGTGGCCAGCCCTTCGTTGAGCTCCGTGCCGCGCTCGTACGCGGCGGCGGTCGTGCCGATCTTCGCGAAACGCTCGCGGCGCAGCGCGAGCGCGAGCCGCGCCGCGCACGCATCGCCTTTCAGCGCGTCGCGCAACGCGTCGAGCTCGCGCAACTGCAGCGCGCGCGCCTCGACGTCGTCCTCCGGGTAAAGAAACAGATCCGCCTCGTTCGCGCTCCAGTTCGGATGTTTCGTGCGCTGATGCACGTGAAACTTCTCGTGCGCGATGAGCCCGGGCGTGGGGTGCGGCGAGATGACGGTGGCCGTCTCGATGCCGCCGATCTTCACGCTGCTGTTCGCGTTCACGAGCGGATGCCGTCCGGTGTACGGAAACTCGGGCGGCGGCGACGGATGCCCGATCAGCGTGGTGCGCTTTCCGTCGTACACGGCGACAGGAATGTCATCGATTGCGAAGTTCGGCCAGACGGCGAGGATGAGTGCGAGCATGTTCACTCCTTCGGTGTGATTTCGAGGATGAGCGTCCGGCCGCCGCCGATCGGATAGCGCAGCGGCTGGCCGGCGGCGATGCCTTCCCACGACTGCGCGAATGCGGCGCCGTTCGTCCAGCGGCCGTCGAAACGCACCAGCGTGGCGCTCCACGCATCGCGATACGGCGCGGGCTCGGCGACGATGGCGATCTCCGCGTTTCCGACGGTCATGCGTGTGCGCTCGCCGGTAAAGATCAATGCATTCGCGGACGCGCCTTCGATGCGCGCGCGAATTTCGTAGCGATGCGGAACGCGGTACGCGTGCACGGCGATGGCGCTGCTGCTCCTGGCGATGTCGATGCGCGGCGCCGGCGCGTTCACCGGTTCGGGCACGATCTCCAGCTTCAACAGACCGCGCGGGCCGGCCGTGCCGAACGGCAGCAGCTCGATGGTCTGGCCGAGGCGGACGCGGAAGCGATGCTGTTGCGCGTCTTCTTCCCACAGCGGAAGGCCGCGCTTGGACGTGCCTTCGCGGCGCCGCGTCTCCAGCCGTACGCGCACGTCCACCGGCCCGCCGCCCTCGGCGATGAAGTGCGCTTTCAACTCGAAGCGCTCGTCGCGCAGGACGACGTCAAAGTCCGTCGACTGCGGCCCGTCGACGGTGGCGGCGTAGAGCACGCGCGCGTTCTCGCCGGTGCAGCGGATCGTGTAGCGCACGCCCGCCGCGGCGTTCGCGGCAAAGAGGAGGACCAGGAGCAATCGCATCATTCCCTCACCGTGATGACGGCGCGCCCGCCGCCGTCCAGTCCCGCGAACGCACTCCGCTCATCGCGCGCAGGACGCGGGCGCAGCAGCAGAAACAGAACGACGGCGAGCACGATCGCCGCGGGGACGAGCATCGGCGCGATGCGGCG
>DATLBM010000595.1:0-3700 GCA_035526885.1 Thermoanaerobaculia bacterium
TGCTCACCTCGTGCGAGTACGCCTCGCGCGTGATCGCGTCCGCATCCGGACGCTGCGGCGCCACGCGACCGGAGAAACGCGTCACCGCCAGATCGAAGCTGCCCCAGAAAAAGTGCACCGGGCTGCATTTGCCGATGAAGCGCGCGCGGAACTCCGTGAACAACGCGTGTGTGCGCGCGAGGATCGTCCAGAAGCGTTGCACCGCATCGCGGTCGTACGCGCGGTGCTCGTTGTCGACATCGAGCGGAATCGGATTCGAGATCTCCACCGGCGTCTTCCAGATCACGCAGTCGATCTGCAGCGATCGCAGCACCGCGAACACCTCGTCGTGCAGGTCCGCGACGCTGCGCGGCCGCAGCGGGATGTCGTGCTCCGCGCCGTCGCTCGTGCGCACGCGCAGCACGTGCGAGAGGAAGTCGAACTCCATGTCGAACCAGCGGTCGCCGTAGGGAATGGTCGACGTCGAGAGGCCGCGGCCCGTGACGTACAACGGCACGTTCCACCAGTGATTCACGAGCGGCGTGAGCGCGAGGCGGACCTTGCCGACCACCTGCGTCCAGCGATGCAGCGTCTCGCGCGTGTCGTTCCAATCATCGAGCGGGAGCTCCGGCCAGCGCGTCATGGCCCGAGCTTAATCCTCGGCAGCATCCGCGCTCAACCCGTTCCGCTGGCGCTCGGCGAGGCGCTGCAGGAAATCGAAGGCGATGCCGCCGCTCGACTTGCGCAGCGTCATCAGGTAGACGGCGATGGCGACGATGCCGCCCAGCCACGCCAGCGAGCCCCACGCGCGCTCGTGCGGAAAAAACGGCCAGAGCATGAACAGGATGGCGCCGAGGACGCCGGCGGTGAGGAGAAAGATCCGCTGGCCGCGGGAGGCGTCCACGTTGCGATTGCAGAGCAAGGTCACGACCGCGTCGCGCTCGTCGCTGGGCACCCACGAAAGCGTGCACTCGATCGCCGCGCCGCCTCCGCCGCGCCGCAGCGGCAGGACGAAGTCGCGGGCCTGTTCGCGACGTGCGGTCACGTCGCCGCCGTACATCTCCACGAGCTCGTCGACGCTCTCCCCCATCCCCTCGAAAGGCACCCGATCCTCGGACAGCTCGACCGTTTTCGGTTCCGTCATTCGTTTCTCCACAGCCACGCGCGCCGCAGCTCGCTCGCCTCGCGAATGCGCAGCGCGATCGCCGGACGCGGATCCGCGCGTCCCGTCAGCGTGAGCGTGCGCACCACGCCCGCGCGCGCGATCAGCAGCTCCGCGGTCCCGCCGATCGGCAAGCCGCGCAGGACATTGTTCAGCGCATCTTCGCTCGTCACGCGCATGCCGTCGACCGCCAGCAACTCGTCGTTCGGCAGCAGGCCCGCGTCCATCGCTGCAGCGCCGCGCGTCACCGCCTCCGCGACCAGCAGTCCATCGCGAGGAATCAGCCGTGCGCCCAGGAACGAGCGGTCCGGATCGCGAAGCTTCGAGGTGAAGCGCACGCCCGCGGCGCCGAAGAGCTCCTCGTACGGCAGCGGGTCCGTGCCGTCGACGTAGCGCGCGAAAAAGTCGCCCACGTCCGCGACCCGCGCGACGATGCGCTCCATCGCATCCTCTTCCACCCCGCGTCCCGCGCGTCCGTACTCGTTCCAGAGAATGGACAGCACTTCATCGAGCGAGCGCTCGCCGCCGGTGGCACGGCGAATCGTGAGATCGAGCAGCGCCGACACCAGCTCGCCCTTGTTGTAGAACGAGAACCACGCGTTCGGATGATCGTGCATCTGCGAGGGATCGCTCAGCCAGCCGTCGAAGCTGGCCTGCGACAGCGAGAGATGCGAGCGCGCCGGCAGCGCCTCGAGCTTCTCGATCTCGGCGGCGAGGTGATTCAGATACCGCTCGTCCGACCACAATCCCGCGCGAGCCATGGAGAGATCGCCGTAGTACGACGTCATCCCTTCGACCGCCCAGAGCAACCGCGTGGGCGTTTCCTGCCAGTAGTCGTACGGCGAGAATTTCGCGGGCACGATGCGCTTCACGTTCCACGCGTGAAAGAGCTCGTGCGAACAGATGGAGAGGAAGAGATCGAAGCCTTCATCGCCCGGCTTGCTGCCGATCAGTGCCGCGCGGCGCGCGGTGATCGAGCACGAGTCCTCGTGTTCCACGCCGTGCCAGCGATCGCGCACGTGGATCAGGAATCGATAGTCGCGAAACGGCAGAGCGTCGCCGAAGAGCCGCGCCTGCGTCTGCGTGATCGCGCGCAACGGCTCGACGAAGGCCTCGGTGTCGATGCCGTCATCGTCGCGGAAAACGAGATGCACGCGCGCGCCGTGCTCGACGAACGAATGCCGCGTCATCGTCGCCGCGGCGATGAACGGCGAGTCGATGAGATGGTCGAAGTCGCGTGCGCGGAACGTGTCGCCCTCGCGCGGCAGCTGCGTCTCGATGTTCCAGTCCGCCGGCGCGGCCACGGTGAGCACGTGCTCCTCGCCGCGCAGCCCTTCCACCATCATGAAGAGATTCGAGCCGTTGACGTACGCCTCTTCCTCATCCAGAAAACTCGAGCCGGCGTCGAGGACGCCCGCGTAGTAGCGGTAGCGAAACTCGACGTCCTCTCCTGCTTTCGCGCCGATGGTCCACGACGTCTTCCCGTCCTTCCACACGCGCGCGTCGCCGGCCGACCACTCCCGCACGTTGGCCGCGTAGTTCTGCAGCAGATAGCGTCCGGGACGCCACGCCGGCAGCAGCAGCCGCGGCGCATCTGCGGGAGCGGTGAATCGGATGGTGATGTCGAAGAGGCGCTGCGATGGCGATGACCAGGCCAGGAGGTAACGCGGCATGCGCGCGCGATCATAGCCGCTGCGCGCGCTGCGACTCGGGCTAATTCCCGACCCTCGCGGTCAACAATGAACCCTCATTCAGCGGCCAATCGGCTCAACATCCGACCCTCGGAACGCCCTGAATTCACGTAAGTCGTTGGAAATACGTACGGCACTCCGGTTGAAGAGGGAGAGCGCTCATGAAACGCCGACTTCTGCTCTCTCTCGCAGCCGCGTTACTGACCGCCGCGCCTGTCTTCGCGAAGACGGGCGTGGTCTTCATTCACGGGAAAGGCAGCGCCAGCCTGGCCACGTACAGCGTCGCGCGCGCGTACTGGGGCGAGGACATGATCCGCGCCACCACCAAGGGCTACAGCGTGCCGAGCCTGGTCGTCGCGTACGACGGTACGCAGTACATGTGGGTCGCGGGCGGGCAAGTGGCCGGCCAGATCTACAACTGGATGATGGCGAATGCGATCGACGACATCGTCGTCGAGACGCATTCGTTCGGCGGCGTGGTCATTCGCTGGATCATGTCCAATCCGACCTACGACTCGCGCTATCAGCCGATCATCGACCGCATTCGCTGGGTGAACTCGATCGCTCCGCCGAACAAGGGATCCGAGGCGGCGAACCTGGCGGGAACGCTGTCCGGCTCGTGGCTGACGGGATGGATGGTCGACCTGGTCGGACAGAACACCGACTCGACGAAGAACTGCTCGACCTCGTCGATGAGCTACTACAACACGTACTACCTCAAGGGCACCGCGGGACGTCCCGCCCTGCCGAAGACGGTGTGGAACATCGCCGGCACCGGACTGTGGAACGACTTCATTCATGCCGAGGACACGGGGCTGGCGACGCTGTCGGGAATCGCGGGGATGCCCGGCGAAGACGACGGCATGGT
>DATLBM010000596.1:0-24952 GCA_035526885.1 Thermoanaerobaculia bacterium
CGCGCCGAGGAGCGTCCAGAGCAGGCGCGGGCGCGGTCTGGTGGATTCAGGGGAAGCAGCCGGCATTCGCTGCGATTATACGGGCACGATGTCGCTCGGAGCCTACGTGCACCTGCCGTTCTGCCACACGCACTGCACGTATTGCCCGTTCGCGATCTCCACGGATCTTTCGCTGCAGAATGAGTACACCGAGGCGCTGATTCGCGAGATCGAAAACTTAGGACGGGCTTCAGCCCGTACAGGCGGGCTGAAGCCCGCCCTACGTTTCGAAACGCTGTACTTCGGCGGCGGCACTCCGTCGCGCACGGCCATCGAAAACCTGCGCCGCATCTTCGACGTGCTGCGCATCGAGGACGGCGCGGAGATCACGCTGGAAGCGAATCCCGAAGACGTCACCGAGGACGCGATCCGCGCCTGGCGCGACCTCGGCGTCAACCGCATCTCCGTCGGCGTGCAGTCCTTTCACGATGACGAGTTGCAGGCCATCGGACGCGCGCACGATCGCGCGCGGGCCATCGAGGCAGTGACGCTGATCGTCAGCAGCGGCGCGCGCGCCAATCTCGATCTCATCCTCGGGCTGCCTTCGCAGACCGTCGCCAAGTATCGGCAGTCCCTCGATACGGCGGTGAGTCTCGGCGCCGGACATTTATCGTTGTACATGCTCGATCTCGAGGAGCGCACGCCGCTGCAGGTGCAGCACGCGCGCGGACGCGTGACGCTTCCCGAGGAGGAGATGGTGGCGGATCTGTACGTGGAGACGATCTCGCGGCTGGAGTCAGCGGGATTGCACCAGTACGAGATCAGCAACTTCGCGAGGCCGGGCCAGGAGTCCCGCCACAACCTGCGCTACTGGCGCCGCGGCGAATACCTCGGCTTCGGCATGGCCGCGCATTCATTCATCGGCGACCGGCGTTTCGCGAACACGCGCGACATCCGCCGCTACATCGAGCTCTCCCCGCACGCGCGCGATTTCGAAGAAATCCTCGGGAACGACGAAGTGCAGCACGAACAGCTTTTTCTGCAACTGCGCCAGACGCGCGGCATGTGCTATGAAGACCTCGTCGCGATGCGCGGCGAGGAGGCGATTGCATGGATCGAGCGAGGAATCGGGGAAGGGTGGCTGCAGCGGAAGGACGAACGGGTGGCGTTCACGCCCGCCGGATTCCTGCAAAGCAACGACTTCATCTCGCAGCTCTTCTGATCGCTGCGGCGATGCTGATGTTCTCCATCGCGCTGCCGGTGTTCGCGCAGAGCGGCATCGAGTTCGATCCCACGATCGCGCAAGAGGAGTTCCGGACGTTCTCCCGACTGGTCTCGCAGGGCATCTACGCGACGCCTGTCGATCCGGCGCGCGCCCGCGGACTGCTGGGATTCGACATCGGCGTCGCGGCGACGGCGGTGCCTGTGGACACGAGCGCGCCGTACTGGCAGCGCTCGGTGAACGACGACTTCACGATCAGCGATCACGTGGTCGTGCCGCGCGTGGTGGCGATCAAGGGTTTGTCAGCGGCGACGATTTCGGCGATGTACTCGCAGGTGCCGGACAGCGACCTGAAAGTGTGGGGTGCGGCGCTGGACGTGCCGATCATCAACGGCGGCGTGGTCAAGCCGACGCTGGCCGTGCGCGGCGCGTACGCCACGCTGCAGGGCTCGGACAACTACGATCTCAGCACGTACGGCGCGGAGCTGTTTCTCTCGAAAGGATTCGGCCCGGTGACGCCGTACGGTGCGATCGGCATCGCGCGCAGCAACGCCGAGGGCCGCGTGAACACGCTCGTGCTGAAGGACAACTCGACGATGAACCGTTTCACCGTCGGCGTGAAGCTCTCGCTCCTCCTCCCCAAGATCATCGTGGAAGCGACGCAAGGGGAGGAGAGGAGCTACGCGGCGAAGGTGAGCTTCGGGTTGTAGGGCGTTTACTTCGACGGCTTCGCGGCCGGTTTCGCCGCCGGCTTTACCGGCGGCACGCCGATCGCGTTCGTGATCGCGTCGAACGTGAACGTGCCGTCGGGGCCGAAGCCCATGATCTGGCCGTTCACGATGAACGTCGGCGTGGCCACGACGCCCACGCTGAACGCGCGGCTGACCTGATCGAGGATGGCCTGGCGCTCGGTCTTGGAGTTGTAGAGCTTCGACACGGCGTTCCAGTCGACGTCGTTGTCTTCCATCCACTCCTTGACCACGTCGTCGATCTTGCGCTTGCTGATGATCTCCTGGTTCTTGAAGACGTAGTCGACGTACGACCAGTACTTCGCCGGCGCGACCTTCTGCAGCGCGCGCGCGCCCAGCGCGGCGTTGAGCGCCCATTCGTGATGCTCGAAGAGCGGCAGGTCGAGGCGGATGTAGTTGAACCTGGAGAGGTTCTTCGACAGCAGCGGCTCGATCTTCTCGTGCGCGCGGGCGCAGGTCGGGCACTGGAAGTCGGAGATCTCGATGATCTCCACTTTGGACGCGGCGTTGCCGCGGCGCGCGCCGGCGGATGTGTTCAGAGCCTCGCGCAGCGACTTGGTCGGATCGGCGTTGAGGTTGCCGCGGAAGCCGACGATGAGGAACTGCTCGGACGCGTCGACGAAGCCGTTGTACGCGAACGGTCCCCACGCGGTCGGGCGGTTGATGGCCACGGCCTTGAGGCCGTCCGGCAGCGGGAACGGCGCGATGGTGGCCGTGAGCTGCTTGCCGATCAGGCGCGTCGCCTCCTCGGTCACGCGCACGTTGGTCGGGCGCTTGTCGTTCGGCAGCGGGATGACCGTGCCCACGACGACCTGTCCGGACTTCGGCGAATGCAGCACGTACTTTTGCGTGCCGCAGTACTGATCCGAGGAACGGAGCGTGGCCACGTACGGCTTGAAGTTGGCCGGCCCCGTCGTGGCCATGGGCTCGAGGGTGAGCGCGCCGGCCGGACAGCGCGGCAGAATCTTGGCGACGTAGTTCTTCAGCGGGCCGTTGGCGTCGGTGACGCGGGCCTGCGCGTGCGCGGCGGTGGAGGCCGCCAGGAGCGTGAGGGCGAGGATGGCGCGTTTCATCACTGCGCGTTAACCGTCCGGTAGCCGCGTTCAATCCACGCCTGCAGTCCGCCCGCGATGTGGACCACGTTTCGGAAGCCGGCCACGGTCAGCAGCTTGGCCGCGACGGCGCCGTCCGCGTCGCTCGCGCCATACACGAGCACGGTCTGGTTCTGATACGGCAGCAGCTCGGGAAGCTGCCTCTCGACCGACGTCATCGGCACGCTCAGCGCCCCGGCGATGTATCCCTCGGGACCCCGAAACGCCTCCGTCTCGCGAACGTCGAGAATGACCACCTGCTTCGAGTCGAGAATCATCTCGTTGGCGACGGTGGCGGAGACTTCGGCGTAGCCGCCGGGAGTCATGGAGACGCCGACGGTTTTGCAGCAGGCGAGCAGCAGCAGAGCAGCGATCAGTGTTTTTCTCATAAAACCTCGAGCTCGAATTCCGCACGAACGTCCCCGACCTTCGTGCCGGCGTGATTGCGCAGCGGCCATCGCCGGTACGGCTGCAGCTCCGGCCGCGCGTCGAGATCGATGCCGAGGAGCTCGAGGAGGCGGAGGATGACGGGGTTGCGTCCGCGTTCCATCGAGCCGTCGTCGATCTTCAGCGCGATGCCGACCGCGCAATCATCGGCGAGCCGGAGCCTGTCGGTCAATTCGCCGCACAGCGACGGCGAGAGCGCCATCGCGTAAAAGCCCTCCGCGCCTTCCTTGGCCAGCAGCTCGCCGCGGAACGCGGCCATGAGCGGCGTGGTCATGCTCCAGTTGCCGGCGACGTAGTGCGGGAAGCCGGTCATCGACTCGATGACGCGCGCGCCGCTCTCGGCGTAGCGCTCGATCGATCCCGCCATCAGCCGCGCGTACGCGAACGCCGCGCGGTGCAGCGTGAGGAAGAACGCCGGCACGCCGCAGCCGTCCACGGCGATCGGTACTTCATCCGAGGACAGTCCCGCAAAGTCCGCGAGCGTGGCGCGCATGAGCACCTGCAGCGGATGGTCGGCGTCGATGTAGCGCGCTGACGGCACGTCCATCACCTGCGTGGCCAGCAGCATCCCTGCGTGTTTGCCCGAGCAGTTGTTGTGCAGCGGCGTAGGCGGCTCGCCGCGCAATTCGGCGACGGCCTTCTCATCGTACGGAAGATGCGCGGCGCAGAGGAGGTCTTCCTCATCGAGCTCGCCCTTGCGCAAAAGAGCCGCGGCAGTGGAGATGTGGTGCGGCTCGCCGCCGTGCGATGCGCACGTCAGCGCGATCTCTTCGCTGGTGAGGTCGAATTCCTCGACGCCGCCGTACTCGAGCAGCGGAATGGCCTGGAACGGTTTCGCCGCCGATCGCAGACACGCGCGCAGCGCGGGGTCGCCGGCGAAGGCGAGCAGCGTCCCGTTCGAGTCGACGACGGCGATGGAGCCGCGATGCTCGGACTCGAGATACTCGCCGCGATAGACCTTCGTGAGCGGGACGGACATCGTCAGCGCAGGATATCGCCAACGATCTTCAAATGATGCGCGTTGTGGATGGTCACGAAGCGCAGCGCCTGCGAGGGCGTCAGCCCGCCGAAGCGCGGATGCGGCACGTTCGGGTTGCGCGCCGCATCGACTGCCGCGGTGTCGAGCGCCTCGAGCGCCGTGGACACGCGCCCGAAGCGCGCCTCGAGCTCCTCCAGTGTGCACTGCTTGCCTGCGAGGCGTTCCGGCGTTTTCCCCACGCCGCGCGGAATCCAGCGGCAGGCGAGGACGCAACGTCCCGTGAAGCTGATGCCGCGCGGGAGCACTTCATCCGAGGGCAGGCGATCGAACACCGACTTGGCGACTTTGAGCAGGTGGTCGAGATGCTCGGCCGACGACCATCCCGAGATCTTCTCGTTGATCGTGAAGAGGCGCGCATCGCCGGTGAGCGCACGGATGCGCTCGAACTGCCCGCGGATGCGCGCGAGCTCCGCCACCGCCGTCACGATCAGGCTCGCGCCGGCGCGCCGCTCTCCGCCGCCACCGCTTCATCCTCGCTGCTGTAAATCTTGAACACGGCGTCCAGCTTGGCCAGCTTGAGGAGCTTCTGGATGCGCTCGGACGGGTTGACGAGGATCAGCTTGCGGTTCTGGTTCGTGAACTTGCCGAGGTAGCCGACCAGCTCACCGATGCCGGTGGAGTCGATGTAGTCGATCTTGGTGAAGTCGATGATGACGTTCGTGCTCTCGTTTTTGAGCACGTTCTCCAGCGCAGAGGAAAAGAACTCGGCGCTCTCGCCGAGCTTGATCAGACCTTCCACGTACAGGATCGTGAAGTTGTCCAGGTGTTTCTTTTCTACGATCACACAGCCTCCGAGCCGAATTCATGCTGATCGTAGCAAAGTGACTGCCACGACGGCATTCATTCCGCCGAATCCGAACGAATTGGAAAGAAACGAGCTCGCCCGCGTCTCGCGGGGCTGGTTGGGGACGTAGTCCAGGTCGCACGCGGGGTCGGGCGTGATCAGATTCAGCGTCGGCGGCAGAAAGCCGTCGCGGAGCGCGAGGAGCGACGCCGCGATCTCGATCGAGCCCGACGCGCCCATGGCGTGTCCGTGCAGCGATTTGGTCGAGCTCACGGGCGGAACGTTCTCGCCGAAGACGGTATGGATGGCCACCGTCTCGGTGGCGTCGTTCGCGCGCGTGCCGGTGCCGTGGGCGTTGATGTAGTCGACGCCGTTCCACTGCGCATCGTCGAGCGCCAGACGCATCGCGCGCGCCGCGCCGTCCGCGGAAGGATCGGTGACGTGGCCGGCGTCGCTGGTCGCGCCGAAGCCGGCGATCTCGCCGAGGATCTCCGCGCCGCGCTTCCGCGCATTCTCGAACGACTCCAGCACCAGCACCGCCGCCCCCTCGGCCAGCACGAGGCCTTTGCGATCGGCGCTGAAGGGACGGCAGGCTTGGTCGGGATGTTCGTTGTCGACGGCCAGCACGCGCATCACTTCCCACGCGCGGACGATGCCCACCGACAGCGGCGCGTCGGCGCCTCCGGCGAAGACGGCGTCGGCCTGTCCGGTGCGAATGGCCTGAGCGGCGAGGCCGATCGCGTGTGCACTCGACGCACACGCCGAGACGACGGCGTACGACACGCCCTTCGCCTGCAGCTTCGCCGAGACCGCGGACGACGCGGCGTTGTACATCGACGTGGGGATGCCCAGCGGATGCGGACGGCCGCCCTCGCCGTACATGCGCTTGTAGTTGACGTCGAGCGTTTCCGCGCCGCCGAGGCCCGTGCCGATGAGCACTCCGATGCGCTCGGGCGGCAATCCGAGATCGCCGGCCTGCGCCGCCGCCTCCTCGGCAGCGAGCAGGGCGAAGCGCGTGAAGCGATCGTGCCCGCGATGCTCGGTCAGCTCGCCCGGCACCTCGCCGGCGATCCTGCAGTTCACGAGACCGGGATCGACCACGCTGATCGTGCGAATGCCGCTCCTGGCGCCGCGCAGCGACTGGAGGTTCTCGACACGGCCGCGGCCGAGCGGGGAGACGATGCCGAGGCCGGTGATGGCGACGCGGACGTCGCGGAACGATGAACGATGAGAGATGAGCGATGAACCGGGTGTGCGGCGCTCATCGCTCATCGTTCATCGCTCATCGTTTGTTTTTCGATGATGTCGATGAGGTCGGAGAACGTCTTCACCGCGCGCGCCTCGTCGTCCGGAATCGAGATCTTGAAGTGCTCTTCGATGCCGAACAGGATCGTGAGCTGATCGAGCGAGTCGATGCCCGCGGCGCTGAGCTCCGTCTCGGGCTCGAGCAACGCGTCGGACACCTGTTTTTCCTGGCGCACGATCGCGACCAGCTGCTCCCCGATTTCGCTGCGCGTCATGGCCCGTATCATAACAACGTGTTTCGCTGGCTCTACCCGGCATGGGTGCTCGTCTGCGTGCTCCTCTTCTTCGGATTGCGCGGAATGGAGGACCCGTCCCGCCCGAAGGGACGCATCCTCTCGGTCGACGCGGGGCAGCGCGCGCTGGCGGTTGCTCACGCTCGCGGGATGCGCGGCTACGAAGTCGTGCACGTCGCCCGTGCGAGGGCGGGGGAGGGGGCGGCCGAGGATCGATGGATCGTGCTGCTGGACAAGGTGCCGCATACGCGTCTGCGCGAGGCGGTCGTCGTGGAGCTGCGGGTCGAGGACGGGGGGCTGCTGCGCATTCGCAAACCGGGCTGAACCCGCGTCAGGCCTACCGCGCCTCAGGACGCATCCAACGCTGAAGAAGAGCGGAGCAACTGCCGAGAAGGAGCAGCGCGCCGAAGACGATACCGAGCGCGACGAGCTGGTCGCCGAGCGACACCGCGCGCCCCGCATCGCGGCCGCTGTGCGCCCACATCCAGGCGCGCGCAAACGCGAACTGCATGCCGAGGATCGTCGCCGCGGCGCACAGAGCCACCCAGCTGATCAAAGCGAGGATCGCAGCAGGAATCGATAGCCGCGCGCGGCCGGAGCGAAAGCGCCGCAGCGTCACGACGATGGCGATCACGCCCACGACCGCGGGACCGAACACCGCGAACGCGAGCGCGAATCGGCCGATCAGATCCATCGGCCCATTCTCGCACGCCGCTCAGGGATAGTTCGAGTTCGAACAGCCCACGTCGACCGTGTTGGTGGGGAACGGAAGCTTCTCGATGAGCATGCACTCCGCGCGGCCCGCCGGAACCCCTGCGTCCGTGGGGATGCCCTGCGCGACGAGGTAGTGCAGCAGAAAGTCTTCCGTGCGATCTCCGCCGTTTACCGCCACGCCGGGCCCGACGTTCTCGATCTGAATCTCGTCGCCATCGGCGAGCTCGATCGGACGGCTGGTGCCGTCGAAGTTCGCGAGCGTCAGCGTGGGCGGATCGTGCGTGACCACATTCAGGATGGCCACCGAGGCGCCGTGGCTGTCGGCGCGGGCGATGAAGCGTCCCGCGGCGTCAAAGTACGCGGACACGAGATCCGCGTCCTTCCCGTTCGCCACCGCCGTGGCCAGCGTCGTCAGTTTCGGCGCGTACGCAGTGAGGCGCGGGATGCACCGGAAGAACGAGCGGTCGTAGTCGACCTTCGGACTGGCCGCGTTCACGGTGATGTGCACGCCGTTCAGGTCGACCCTCTGCTCCTTTCCCCCGGCGTCCGGATAGATCAGCGACGGCGTATGGGCGACGATCCTCGTCTTGTTGATCTCGCGTCCCTCACGAGCGTTGACCAGCACGACGCGATGCTCGGTCTCGCGCGAGGTGAATTCGCGAAGGTGCGTGCAGATTCCGACGAAATACACGGTCAGTGTGCCCATGATTTCTCCTTCTCTTCCGGGATTTGCCGCGTGAGAACGGCCACGGATTGCCAGGCTACGGGCCGGCGCGAAGCGATCATCGCCAGTTGCGCGCGGCGCACGGCGTCGTCCGCGCTCGCACCCGCGGCGAGCTCGCGATGCACGGCGGTGAACAGCTCGTAGGCGTCGTTGTCGGCGATGACGTCGAGCGTGCCGATGACGTCGCCGGCGCCGGCGGCCAGAAAGGCGTCGCCGAGGCTGAGGGCGAAGCCCTGCGCCGGGGCAGGACGGCGCAGCGACTCGCAGGCCGCGAGCACGATCGTCGATGCGGGCGCGAACCGCGACGCGGCGATGCTGCGCCACGACGCCCAGTCGCGCTCTTCGAACCGAAGGCCCGCGCCGGAGGCATCCATGCGCCGCTGCGTGTGTCCGGTGATGTGCACGACGTCCGCGGTCGTCGCCGCGAGCGCGGCGAAGCTCGGCTGCGGCGCCTCGATCGTGCGCGGATAGAGTCCGCGTACTTCCTTCAGCTCCAGCGCCGCCCGCGGCAACGCGGCGGATCCCGCGCCTTCGCCGCTCGGTAACGCCATGGCCACGACGGAGCTCGGACGCGAGCGATTCACGCGCTGCAGCGAGCTCGCGCTCATGGCCACGGACACGGCGGCGCGCTCGATCAGATAGCTGCGCGATTCGTTGTCGTACAACGCGCCGAACGGTACCGCCTCGAGGGACGGATCACTGACGACGATGAGATGTCGCGCGCCGGCAAGCGCCGGCTGGCAGGGCCGCACCAGCACGTCGTAGAGCCGGGCCCGGGCCTCGCGGTCGCCGCGCTGCGCGAGTTGCGCGAGGACGCCCAGCTCGATCCGCGTGCGGTGCGCCGCGAGCTCGCGCTCGGTCACGCAGAACGTGATCACCTCGTCGTCGGCCGCCGCGATCTCCAGCACGGCCGCGCCGCTGCCGGCGAGACGGCGGCGGATCTCCTCCGCGCTCGCCGGCGCATCGTTGAGGTGCGCGCGCGAGCGTTCCTCGTATGCGAACGCCGCCGCGGAATCGCCGCGCGCGAGGGCCAGCGTCATGGCCTGGCGAAAGAGGGCGCGGCTGGCGTCGAAGATGCCCGTGCCCGCGATCGCGCCCGCGTAATGAATGCGGTAGCGCTCCAGTTGCGCGATGCCGCTCTCCGCATCCGCCGCGGCGCCGGCCGCATCGCCGCTGCGCGCCCGCGCCCGCGATCGCAGCAGATGCGACTCCGGCAGGAAGAACGGCTTCTCGACGCTGGCGTAGCCGTCGATCGCACGCGTCAGCGCCTCGATCGCCGCGCGCGGTTGCTCGTCGAGCAGCACCGCGCCGCGCGCAAAGTCCACGTCGATCAGCGCACGCTGGCGCATGGCCGGATCGGCAACGCGCCCCGCCACACGCGCCGCTTCGTCAACGTGCTGCGTTGCCGCGGCACGGTCGCCAAGCACGCTGGCCAGGGCCGCTTCGCGCACGAGCGTGTTCGCCAGCAGCGCGTCGTTGCCGATGGCGCGTTCCGCGGCGTCCTCGATGCCGAGGAGAGCGCGCGCGGATTCATATCGCCCGGCGCGAAGCTCCCTGCGCGCCGCCCCGCCCACGCTGACCGGCAAGCGGTCCCCGCGTCCCTCGGCACTCTGAATCCGGAACGACTCGATGCGCGCGGTCCAGCCTTCGTCGGGACGCGCGAGACACAGCAGCGCGTCGCCCGCGAGCGTCTGTACGAATCCGAGGTTGCTCTGCTCGCCGAGGGCGCGAAAGGCGCGTACGGACTGCTGAAGGAGCGGCAACGAGCCCGGCCAGTCGTCCTGCTGCATGCGGCAGAGCGCGAGCTCCCAGCGCACTTGCGCGCCGAGGGCGATCGCGCCCGGGCGCGCATCCACTTCGTCGAGCAGTTGCGCCAGCTCGTCGTCCGCGCCGTCGACGTCATTGCGATCGAAACGCGCGCTGGCGGCGAAGTACCGCGCCACGAGCGCCATCGGACTGCGGGCATTTGCGAAGAGCGCTGCGGCGCGGCGCAGCTCGGGCTCCGCGGCCGAGGGTTGCTGCTTGCTGTAGGCAATGCGCCCGCGGCGATACAGCGCATGCGCCTCCGCGAGGGTCTGCGGATTCTGCGCGACGGCGCGCACGGCGTCGCGGAGCAGCGACTCGCCGTTGACCTTCACGAGGGCGTCGCCGATGGACGTCGCGATGGCAAGGAGTCGCGCTGCCTCGCGCTCGTCGCCGCGCTGCCGCGCTTCGCCCCAGCGCCCGAGGTACTCGGCCTCGGCGAACGTGCGGGCCTGCTGCGGATACCGGGCGACGAGACGCTCCACGCGAGGCGCGTCGTGTGTCTCCGCCGCGCGCTCGAGCAGCGGCAGATCGCGGCGAAAGAGCGAGTCGCCCGTCGTCGCCGGCAGGTGCGACAGTCGCGCACGCGCCTCGGCAGCCCACGGCGAAGATGGATCGACTTCGAGATAGCGCTGCCACGCCTCGCGCGCCTGCTGCGAGAGGCCGAGGCCTTCCAGGATGACCGCGCGGTTGAAGAGCGCCTCGGCGAGCCTGGCGTCGAGGCGGATGGCGCGATCGGCGGACGCCAAAGCTTCGGGCAGAAGGGCGGGACGTCCGAGGCGCGTGGCGGCGGCGTATTGCGCGGCGGCGAGGTCGCTGTGGATGCGCGCGTCGTTCGGTGCGCGCGTCGCGGCGTCGCGCAGTCGCGCCACCGCATTGAGCGGCTCATCGATGAGCGTCAGCGCGACGCCGGCTTCGTGCTGCGCGTCGGCGGTGCGCTCGCGATCCGCGCGCTGCATCAGACGTCCCGCCACGCCGACCAGCTCCATCGCTGCCGCATCTTTACCGCCGGCGTCCGAGCGAATCGGTCCTTTCCACGGGGCGTACGCGAAATCGCCGGACAGCCTCGTCTCCGTGACGCGCGCGGAACGCGGCGCCAACTCGACCAGCTGCTCCTCGGGCGTAACGCGCAGGCGGCGAATCATCGGAATGGCGAGCAGTACGAGAATCGCTGCGGCAGCCGCGAGCCAATAGGTGGAGCGGCGGGCTTCGGCCCGCCCATCACCGGCGGGCTGAAGCCCGCCGCTCCATTCCTCCCCGGCGATTTTAACGATGCGCATGCACGACGCGCACGACGTCACGTGCTCGAGCACCGGCTTCAGCTCCGCGCGGCTGAGCTTTCCCTCGGCGAACAGGGCCAGCGTTTCAGCGTCGATGCAATCCGTCACCATGACTCCGCGGCCCGGTCCGGGCCTTCCTCCTGATTGGACTGGCGCGCGTCCATTCTTTCCTCGAATCCGAAATCGAGCGCGTCGACGGATGTCTTCTGCAGCAGATTGGCGGCGGCGCTTCCCTCCACGCCGGCCGCGGCCAGCGACGCGCGAAAGCGCTCCAGCAAGCCCTCGATGCGGCGGTACAAAGGACGCTGCGGCAATCGCAGCATGCGGGAGATGTCGGCGATCTTCATCGACTCCGCGAAGCGCATCTGCAGCAGGGCGCGATCTTCGGCCGGCAGCGCCGCGAGCGTCGCGCGCACGACGTCATTCGTGCGCTCGGACATCTTGCGCGACTCGTTCGACAGCGCCAGCGCATCGGTCTCGTCCGAGGTGCGGACGACGGCGGCGACATCTTCGAGCGGCGTGAGCTGCGTCCGCGCGGAGCGCTCGGGGATCTGCCGCAGCATGGCCTCGACTCCCTCGCGCGTGAGTAAGCGATCGACGGCCTGTACGAGCGGCAGCACTTCGTCGAGGGGCCGGCCATCGCGGCGCACCAGCGACTCCAGGAGCACCGCCGCGGCGCCGAGACGCAAGGCCTCGGCCGACGGACGCCAGCGGCCCAGGATGCGATTGCGATCGTCGTCCATCATCCGCTCGATCACGACCGTCAGATACGTCGAGAACGCGGAGCGTCCCTGGTATTTGCGGAGCACCGCATAGTCATCCTCGATCAGCGCGAGACGCACGGTGGCGGCGAAGTCCTCGGCGTCCGGACCATAGCGCCGCGCGCGGCGGCACGCGGCGGCCACGATCCTGTCGATGACCTCGAGACTCGATTCGAGGAGCTCTCGCGGATCCATGCGTTTTCGGTGAAGCGACCCTCTCGAAGGATACGCGCCGATTCCGGTCATGGAAAAAAAAAGCGTCTGCCAGTCCAACCCGGATGTCTCAGCAAATCGGTTCGAGAAAGAAAAAGAAAGGAAGGACTGAACCATGACCACCATGATCGAAAACGACACCCTCCATCTGAAAAGCCGCCAGGTCGCGGAGGAGATCCTCGCCAACCTGAAGAAGGACGTGGGCGTCGACCTGCTGCCCATCTTCCTGGACACGACGCGTGATGCGCGCGAGCTGCGCCGCGAGGCGGCCACGCGGCTGTTCGAGGCGCTGGTCGCCCGCGCGCAGAACAGCAATGACGCGGCGGAGTGGACCGGCTCCGACGAAGGCGTCCTGCGCGCGTTCGCGGCGGACGTCGACGTCGAGCCGAACATGATCTACACGGAGGAAAACCTCAAAACGCTCAAGGGCATGCGCGGCCAGGAGATCTACGACTACCTCTACTCGCTCACGAAGCGGTTCGAAGCGATGTCCAAGGCCACGTCGCCGGGCCAGCTCGCGCTGCAGATCATCGGCGCCGGGTTGCTCAGCGTGAGCGTGCCGATGGCCATCGGGACGATTCAGGCGCTGCGCGTCGCCGGGACGACCGTCGCCGCCGCGCTGCGCGCCGGCATCGCCAACATCGGCATGAAGACCGCCGTCCTGGCCATCGCGGTCGCGCTGACGACGTTGATCTGGTGGCTCATCCACGACAACCCGAAAAAGATCCTCGGCCTGGTCATCAACGAGACCGACGAGCATCTCGTCGTCCGCAACTGGCGCGCCGGCACCGAGGGCGGCACGGGCGCCGACCTCTACATGGCTCACGGCGACATGAAGTCGTTCCCGCAGGACTACGAGGAAGGCGTGCTGGCCAAGAAGATCCAGATCAACAAGCGCGCCTACTTCGGGCCGGGCGACAAGGAGAACGCGTGCTACGCGGGCATCTTCTTCGCGGAGAAGAAGACCGGCTTCTACGGCACCGAAGGCATCATCGTGTTTTCGTCGACGGAGGGTACCCCGCGCTTCGCGCAGGTCTTCGCCTGCCCGTACACGAAGGACAACGGCACGGCCGGCCGGGTACTGAACGGGTGGCCGGACGTCCAGAAGCTGTTCGACGATCTGTACGACAAGCGTCAGGTCAACTTCTCGACCAAGGAGCACGGCCATGAGTTCGTCAGCTCCGTGAACGACGCCCGCGGCGGCGTCGCCGCCTGCATCTCGTCCTTCCGCAAAGCCTGATTCGTCATCCAGTGGAGCGGCGGGCTGAAGCCGCGCCGCTCCACCAAAAGGAGCCAATCATGAGCGTCGACCAGGAAGTGTTTTCCGAGACGCGCGTGGCCGCGCTGCAGATCGTCGCGCGCCTCCACGAGAACACCGGCGTCGATCTGCTGGCGCTCTTCGACGACGAGGCGCTGCCGTCGCGCGAGAAGATCCGCCGCGCGCGCACGGAGTTGTTCCACGCGCTCTGTGAGCGCGGCGGTTTCGACGAAGCGGCCTTCGACATGAACGCCGTCGACGTGGAACCGAACCTCTTTCTCGACTACTTCGAGGGGATGCGCGCGGCCGGTCTCACCGGTCCCGCGGTGCTGCAGTACGTCTCCACGCTCACCTCGAGAATGGAGCAGATGGCCCAGGCTCCCAGCCCGGAGTCGCTGGCGAAGCTCATCGCCGAGGCGGGCCTCTCCAGCATCGGCGCGGCGATGCTGGGCGAGACCGTCCTTGCCCTCTGCGCCGGACAAACGCTGGGCGCGGCGTTGTGCACCGCCATTACCCGCATGGGGATGGGCACCGCGATCGGGGCGATCGTGGCCATCCTCGCGGCCCTGATCTACTGGCTGACGGCCATGAACCCGAAGAAGCTCCTGGGCTTGATCATCAACGCCACCCCCTCCGCGCTCGTGGTGAGGAACTGGAGAGCGGGCGTCGACGGCGGGCGCGGCGGCGACCTGTTCATGGCGCACGGCAGCATGCCGTCATTCATGCAGGACTACGAAGCAGGGAAGCTGTCGCAGCTCGTTCAGATCAACGCCCGGTACGACCTTGATGAGACGGGAGCCCGCTTCTGCCCGGCGGGACTGTTCTTCGCGGACAAGAACTTCGGTTTCTACGGTGCGGAAGGAATCATGGTGCTGTCTGCCACCGACAACACGTTCCAGTTGGCGCACATGTTCGCCGTGCCTTACTCCAGGGACAACGGCACGAACGTGGCCTTTCTGTCCGGCGCTCCTCCGGATCTCGAATCGCTCTACCGCGAGCTCTACGACCAGCGCGGCACGCGGCGCGACGCGATGTTCAACAAGACCCATTTCGCCTTGAGCACGGTCAACGACGCGCGCGGCGGCACGGTCGGGTGTATCGCGTACATCGGGTCCTACGTCTCGGAGCGATCATGAGCATCGATCAGGTCATCACCAGTCTCCGCGATGACGTCGGTGTCGACCTCTCGCTCATCTTCAATGACGAGAATCTTTCGGCGCACGAGAAGATCCGTCGCGCGCGCACGGAGCTGTTCCACGCGCTTTGCGCGCGCGGCGGCTTCGACGAGCGGGAGCTCGACATCGCCGGCGTGGAAGTGGAGCCGAACCTCTTCCCCGATTGGAACGAGGCGAACCGCGCGAGCCGGCTCACCGGTCCCGCGGTGCTGCAGTACGTCTCCACGCTCACATCGAGAATGGAGCAGATGGCCAAGGCCTCGGGCCCGGACTCGCTCGCGCGGATGATTGCCGAGGCGGGCCTCTGCAGCGTGGGCGTATCGATGATGGGGGAGACCCTCGCGTTTCTCCGCGGAGGCCAGGCGCTGCAGGCGGCGTTGCGCCTCGGCATCGGCCGCATCGGGATGGCCACGGCCATCGGCGCGGTGGTGATGGTCCTCGCGGTCCTCATCTACTGGTTCAACGAGGTCAACCCGAAAAAGCTCCTCGGCGTGATCATCAACGCCACCGGCTCGCCGCTGGTGGTGAAGAACTGGCGCGCCGGCGTCGACGGCGGGCGGGGGAGCTCGCTGTTCATGGCCCATGGGGCCATGAAGTCGTTCATGCAGGACTACCAGTCCGGCGATCTGTCGAAGGTCATCCAGATCAATCCGCGATTCGACTTCGGCCCGAGGGAGCGGATCTGCTCGGCCGGGCTGTTCTTCGCCGAGAAGAATTTCGGCGTCTACGGCGCGGAGGGGATCATGGTCCTGTCGGCCACCGATGACGCGTTCCATCTGGCGCACATGTTCGCGGTGCCTTACCACAAGGACAACGGGACGAACGTCGCCTTCACCGGCCGCGATCATCCGGATCTGGAGTGGTTCTTCCGCGAGCTGTACAACCAGCGCGGCACGCGGCGCGAGATCTTCGGCAACACGTACCACGCGTCGAGCACGATCAACGACGCGCGCGGCGGCACGGTGGGCTGCATCGCGTACATCGGCGCGAACAACTAGGGTCCTTTAGAATGTCGCGCACCACATGTCCCGGCCCTTCACCAAGCTCACCCCGATGCTGGAGCAGTATTTCGAGATCAAGCGGCAGGTGCCGGACGCGATCCTCTTCTACCGTCTCGGCGATTTCTACGAGATGTTTTTCGAGGACGCGGAGAAGGCGGCGCCGCTGCTCGATCTCGTGCTCACCGCACGCAACAAGGGGCAGGAGTACGAGACCCCGATGTGCGGCGTCCCGTATCACGCGGCGGACGGCTACATCGCCAAGCTGATCCGCCACGGACTGCGCGTGGCCATCTGCGAGCAGACCGAGGAGGCGGTGCAGGGGAAGGGGCTGGTGCGGCGCGAGATCGTGCGCGTGGTCACGCCCGGCACGGCCACCGAGTCGTCGATCGTCGAGCGCGAGAGCTGCTACCTGGTCTCGCTCGTGCCTGCGGAGAGCACGGTGGGCGCGGCCTATCTCGACGTTTCCACGGGAGACTTTTTCGTGACCGCGTACGGATCGCTGTCCGACGCGCGCCTGTACGACGACATGGCCCGCTTCGCGCCGCGCGAAGCCATCGTTCCCCGGGACACCGACACGAATGGCTCACTCACGATTCCGATCACGGCCGTCGAGCCGTCGCTCTTCGAAGTGCGCGGCTCGCACGATTATCTCTCCAAGCATTTCGGCACGCAGTCGCTGCGCGGCTTCGGATTGGAAGATGACGACGCGCGCATCGGCGCGGCGGGCGGCGCGCTGCGCTACGCCAGCGCGAGCCACAAACGCGCGCTCGACCACGTGCGCGCGTTGCGCGTGGACAACGATGCGGACTACCTGCAGCTCGACGCCGCGACGCTGGCGAATCTCGAGGTGTGCGAGTCGCGCGACGCCTCGCGTCCGCGCGCGACGCTGTGGAGCGTCATCAACGCCACGCGCTCGCCGATGGGGACGCGCACGCTGCGCCGCTGGCTCACCCGGCCCCTGAAAAATGCCGCAACCATCTTCGATCGCCACGACGCCGTGGACGAGCTGACGCGCTCGCGCGCGATCCTCGAACCGATGTCCGCGCGCCTGGCCAAGATCTGCGATCTGGAGCGCGTGACGTCGCGCATCACGCTGCGCACGGCCAGTCCGCGCGAGTGTTTGACGCTCGCGGAGTCTCTTCTCGCCGTAGAAGAGTTGCGCGAGGCCATGAAACCGTTGCAGGGGCCGCTGCTTGGGTCGCTTCGCGACCGTTGCTGGTTACTGGTTACTGGTTCCTCAGGCGACGCCTCGCCCGCAACCAGCAACCAGCAACCAGCAACACCAGCCGGCATCGTCGACCTCATCGTCAAAACCCTCCACCCCGAGCCCGCCCTCCTCGTGCGCGACGGCGGCGTCATTGCGGATGGCGTCGACAAAGACCTCGACGAGCTGCGCTCCATCGCCCGCGACTCGAAGACCATCCTCCTGCAGATCGAGGCGCGCGAAAAAGAGCGCACCGGCATCTCCTCGCTCAAGATCCGCTTCAACTCGGTCTTCGGCTACTACATCGAAGTCTCGAAATCGAATATCGCCAAAGTCCCTCTCGACTACATCCGCAAGCAGACGCTCGCCAACGCCGAGCGCTACATCACTCCCGATCTCAAGGAGCTCGAGGAGAAGATTCTCGGCGCCGAAGAGAAATCGATCGCCATCGAGCTGCGGCTCTACGACGAGCTGCTCGGCAAGATCGCGGCGGTGAGTGGCGCCATTCTCGAGACCGCGCGCGCGGTGGGGGAGATCGACGCGCTGGCGTCGCTGTCCACGATCGCCGTGCGCAACCGGTTCGTCCGGCCGCAACTGAGCGAAGAAGCGGAGCTGTGCATCGAGGACGGACGCCACCCCGTGATCGAGCAGATCACCTCCGAGCGTTTCATCCCCAATCACACGATCGTGCGCCGCGAGGACAACGGCATCCAGATCATCACCGGCCCGAACATGGGCGGCAAGTCGACGTACCTGCGCCAGGTCGCGCTGATCGTTTTGCTCAACCAGGCCGGCTCTTTCGTCCCGGCATCGAAAGCACGCCTGGGCCTCTTCGACCGCATCTTCACGCGTGTCGGCGCCTCCGATCAGCTCGCGCGCGGCGAGTCCACGTTCATGGTGGAGATGCACGAGACGGCGAACATCCTCAACAACGCCACGGATCGCTCGCTGATCATCCTCGACGAGGTGGGCCGCGGCACGGCCACGTTCGACGGACTCTCGCTGGCCTGGGCCATCATCGAATACCTGCACGACAATCCCGCGCGCAGCGGCATCACTCTCTTCGCCACGCACTACCATGAAGTCACGGACCTGGCGAAGACGAAGCAGCGCGTGGCCAACTTCAACGTCGCGGTGAAGGAGTGGAACGAGCAGATCATCTTCCTGCGCAAGGTCGTGGAAGGCGCGGCGGACAAGAGCTACGGCATCCAGGTGGCGAAACTGGCCGGGATTCCGCAAAGCGTCATCGAGCGGGCCAGGGAGATCCTGGACACGCTGGAGCGCAAGGAGCGCGACGTGGTCGAGGAAACCCGCAAGCGCGGCCCGCAGACGCGGCAGCTGGGTCTGTTCTCCTCGCGCGAGCAGGGCGTCGTCGATGCATTGCGCGAAGTGGATCTCGATACGCTGAGCCCGCGCGAGGCACTGAACGTGCTGTATGAGTTGAAGCAGAAGCTGGCTGAGTAATGTTGCCGTGTTGCCATGTTGCTGGTTGCCCGTGCGTTGTCGCTTGGGCGAAAAGGCACCGGTAACTGGCAACCAGCAACCAGCAACGTTACGATGCGCCCTCGAATGACCCGCGACCTCCGCAACACACGCGACATCCTCGGCATCGGCCTGGCCGGCAAGACGCTCACGCCGCTGGAGCGGCAAATTCTCGCCGATGCCTCGCCGTACGCCGTCGTGCTCTTCGGCCGCAACATCGACAGCGCCGAACATCTCAAAGATCTCGTGGCCGAAGTCAAGAGCGTGGCGGCGCGGCCGCCGGTGTTCATGATCGATGAGGAAGGCGGCCGCGTCGATCGCCTGCGCCAGATCGTTCCCGGATTGCCGAGCGCCGAGGCGTTCGGAGAAGGAGACCGTCCGGCCGAGCTGTCGGAGTGGTTCGGCAAAGTGATCGGCATGGCGCTGCGCTGGTTCGACATCGAGATCGATCTCGCGCCCGTGGTCGACGTCGCCGGCGACGTCTCGCCGAAGGGTCTGGAGCGCCGTATCTTCGGACGCGATCCCGAGACCGTGATCGAGCTGGCCGGCGCGTTCATGCGCGGACTGCACGGCGCGGGCGTGGCCTCGTGCCTCAAGCACTACCCGGGCATCGGCGTCGGCTCGGCCGATCCGCACTACGGCGCGACGGTCATCGACATCCCGGTCACGCAGCTCGTGGAGCGCCATCTCGTCCCGTATCAGCGCCTCGGCAATGAAGCCGGCGCGGTGATGATCGGGCACGGCACGTATCCGCAGATCGACGTCCCGGATCTTCCCGCCACGCTGTCGTGGCGCATGACCACGGACCTGCTGCGCAACTTCCTCAACTTCGACGGCGTGGCCGTCAGCGACGACATGGAAATGCACGCGGTCTCGGACCTCGGCTCGTACGAGGAGATCACCGAGCGCGCGCTCATGGCCGGCAACGACGTGATCCTGTTCTGCAGCCACATCGAGCGCGTCCCCGATCTGCAGCGCTACCTGGAGCGCCGCGTGACGGAAGACGAGCGCGTGCGCGCGCGCTTCGATGAGGCGTACGCGCGCTGCGAAGCCTATCGCGCACACTGCGACCGCCTCCGCGCCGCCGCCCCCGCCGCCGCGACGTTCGACGACGTGATCGACGAAGCCTCGCGCTTCGTCGAGGAGTTCGAGCGCACGCGCCCGCACCGCGAAGTGGTGGTGCCGGACACGGAGCGCCGCAAGAACTCGCGCACGCCGGGCAAAGGACGGACGGGGCGCGAGGAGTGGACTTAAGCGCTTCGCGCGGGGGACGGGCTGAAGCCCGTCCTACGTTCAGGTCAGGACGCGCCAAAACGCGCTGTACGTAGGATGGGCTTCAGCCCGTCCAATCCCGTCCTACGTTCGGGTCTGTCCAATCGTCCGCGATCGGCACGCCCTAAACTTTCTACGAGTTCTTTCGTCTTACACTCGGACAGTCATGCGGATCCGTTCCCAGATCATCCTCGCGGCGTTCGTGCTCGCGGTCGTGCCGCTGGCGGCGATCGTCACGTACTCGTATCACTCCTCGCGGCGCGCGCTGGAAGCGGCGTCGCGATCGGAGTCGGATCGCCTGACCCGGCAGATGGATCGCCGTCTCACCTCGATCCGCGCGGAGCTGGAACAGCGCCTGGCCGTCGTCTCCTCGCTGCCGTTGCCGAGCGCGACGAACACGGACGCGGGATCGAGCATGGCCACGGTGATGGGCGAGGCCGCGTCGTTCGTCGACGCGCTGGAGTTCCATCCCATCCGCGAGCCGCAGAGCGAACGCGCCGAAAAACCGGAGCGCGAGGAACGTGCTGAAGCGGAGCGCGCGGAAGAGCCCGAAGTGGCCGAGGCCCCGGCGCCTGCCGCGCCGGTCGCACCGCCGCCGCCGCCCATGGTCGCCGTCGGGATGCCGCATCCCGGCGAGCGTTTCGTCCTCGATCTCCCGCCCGCGGCCATCGCGGTGCCGCCGTACGTGGTGTCCGAGGAGCAGAAGGAGCTGGTCGACGAGATCGGACGCCTCGGCGCGCAACTCTCGGCCTCGGAGCTCGACAAGGACGAGCGCGACGATCTCCGCAAAGAGCTCACCGCCGCGCAGGAGGAGCTGCGCCGCGTCATCGGCGAGGACCGCAAACGCTTTCACGAGCAGTGGCAGGAAGCGCGGAACGCGGCGCGAGCCATTCGCGACGCGCGCCGTGAATGGACGCGCGCCAACGGCGCCGCTGGCGTTCCCGCACCCGCGCCGACCGGGCAGGTCGCGCCCACGCCGAAAGTCGAGGCCACGCCGAAAGTGGCCGAGCCGAAGACGCCCGAGGTGAAGATCCGCAAGATCACGACGAAGGACGTCGAGAAATCCGCCAGCACCGCGAAGAAATCGACGCTCATCCTCGGACGCCGCTTCAACGCGCCCGTGCGCAGCCAGGGCGAGTTGATCGGCGAGATTTCCGCGCGCATCAGTCCCGAACAGGTCATCCGGCGCGTCCTCGGCAGCGCGACCGAGGATGGGAGCGAGCTGCCTTTCGCCATCGATCGCGAGAACACGTTCTACACGCGCAACGCCGACGAGCGCGCCATCCTCGAGCGCCTGGGCATCCCGCGCCGCATTCGCGAAGAGAGCTCGCTGAAAGACATCGAAGGATGGGTCGTCTCGACGTCGACCGATCCGCAGAGCGGCTTGAAGATCGGCGTCGCGCGTCCGGTGGGCGACAACCTCGAAGAGCTGCGCCGCACCGCCGCGCGCAACTTCGGCCTGGGCATGGGACTGATCGCGTTCGCGCTGATCGGCATCGTGCCGCTGTCGAATCATCTCTCGCGCGACGTGAAGCTGGTCACCGACGGCGCGGAGCGCATCGCGCAGGGCGATCTCATGACGCGCCTGCCCGTGAAGTCCGGCAACGAGCTGGGCCAGCTCGCGAAAGCATTCAATCGCATGGCCGAGGATCTGAGCCGGCAGCAGCAGCGGCTCGTGGAGCAGGAGCGCGACAAGCAGAAAGCGGAGCTGCAGCAGCGATTGATGACCGTCGAGTACGACCGCAAGACGTTCGAGCTCGAAGAGGCCCGGCGCTTCCAGCTCTCCATGCTGCCGAAGGAAGTGCCGCACCATCCCGGGTACGACGTGGCGGTGTTCACGCGCACGGCCACCGAGGTCGGCGGCGACTACTACGACTTCCATCTGAGCGACGACGTCCTGGCGGTGACCATCGGCGACGCCACGGGCCACGGCGCGAAGGCGGGCACGATGGTCACGGTCATCAAGACGCTGTTCGCCGGCTACTCGCACAAGATCGCGCCGGCGGATTTTCTCGGCGACGCCGCGGAGAAGATCAAGCGCATGGAGCTCGGACGCATGGCCATGGCCTTGTCGCTCGGCGTGTTCGACAAGCGCACGCTCACCCTGGCCTCGGCGGGCATGCCGCCGGTGCTGATCCATCGCGCGGCGACGGATGCCGTCGACGAGATCGCCATCGCGGCGACGCCGCTGGGAACGCTGGGCACGACGTACGAGCAGACGCGCGTGAAGCTCGACTCGGGCGACACGGTGCTGTTCCTCTCCGACGGATTCCCCGAGCTGATGAACGATGCCGGGCAGCAGCTGGGATACGCGGCCGCGCTCGGTGCTTTCGCCGAGGCGGCGCGGCGCGGGAGTGCGGCGGAGGCGATCGAGTCGCTGGCGGCTTACGCCGCGCGCTGGCATGGAGAGGGCCCGCCGAACGACGACGTTACGTTCGTCATTGCGCGCATTCAGTAGTAAACTCCAGGTGTCAGTCCACACTACCACCTGGAAGGAACTCCTGAGATGAGTATTGCCGCCGAAACGGCCGTTGCGCGCGTGGTGCGCGTGGGCGTGCTGAGCGCCATCAGCAAGCTCGATCCCCGGGAAGCAGTCGACAACATCAGCAGCATGGTCCTGGGACAGGTTTTCCAGGCGCCGTACTCCATCGCCGCGGGGGAGACGCGCGTCGAGCCGGTGCTCTTCGAGCCTCTGCGCACGGAGGGACGGCTGCAATACTCGGCCGCGATCGCGCCGGGCGTCAGGTTCTCCGACGGCACGCCGCTGACCGCGGACCTCGCGGCGCGCTCGCTGCGCGGCGCGAAAGTGCTGCAGAACAAAGCGACCGTCGATGCGCGCGGCGACCGCGTCTGGTTCACGCTCTCGCATCCGAATCCGCGTTTCGATCTCACGCTCACCCAGAGCAACACGGCCATCGTCCTGGACCGCGGGACGCAGCTCATCGGCACGGGCCCTTTCATCTTCGAGCACCGGCCGAATCTGCGGCTGCTGCAGTCGGCGCGCAGCATCCGCCTCGTGCGCAACCCGCACTACGGAGGCACGAGCGGAGTGGACGAGGTGGAGTTCCGCGTCTGTCCAGCCGATGAAAACGGGACGCCGCGCCAGCTGCTCGAGGCATTGCGCCACGGTGAAGTCGATCTCACGACGTCGCTGACGATGGCGGACGTTTCGGCGAATCAGATCATCGGCGTCGCGCCGTCGCTGCAGCCGGGCAACTCGACGGGCATCCCCTTCTTCAACTGCGAGCGGCGCATCCTGGCCGCGCCGAACGTGCGGCGCGGAATCGCACTGGCCCTCGACCTGCACGAGATCGCGGGAAAGTCGTTCGACAAGAACCCCGCGGCGTTCATCGCCGTGAACCTGCTCCCGCCGATGATGGGCCGCGCCACCGGCGTAACGGGAATGGACCGCGAGGAAGCGAAGCGCGTCCTCGATGCCAGCGGCGCGAAGCCCGCGCGCCTGTCGATGCTCGTGCCCTGGGCGCCGCGGCCGTACATGCCCAAGCCGCTGCCGCTCGCGCAGGCCGTGCAGCGCCAGCTCGCGGAAGTAGGCATCAGCGTGGAGCTGCGCGAGACGCGGACCAGCGAGGAGTTCTTCGGCGATCTCGTGCGCGGCAACTACGACCTGGCGCTGGCGGGCTGGATCGCGGACACGCCCGATCCGGCGGACTACTTCGAGGCGCTGCTCTGGTCGAAGATGTGCGAAGGCGACAATCACTCGAACCACAGCCGCTGGAAACACGCGGGCATGGACGCCGCGCTGGCGCGCTTCCGCGAGAATCCGAGCGAGGAGAACAAGCGCGACATCCATCGCATCGTGCGCGATGAGGCGCCGCTCGTGCCGCTCATCTACGGACAGTCGGTGGTGGTACACTCGCGCAAGATGCGCAACGTCGCCGTGAGCGCGACGGGCGTCATCGCGCTGAGCGGGATTACGGTCACGTAGCGCGTGCTAGATTGCGCGTATGACACTCGGTGACCTGCCGGTGCATTTCGCGACCGGAGAGGCGGCGGCGGAACTGATCGCCGGCGCCGCCTCGAACATCCGCGAGATTGTCCCCGGCGCCACGAAGGAGGAGCTGCTGGCCGCCATCGCCGACGCGCTCGTCCTGCCGGACTACTTCGGCAACAACTGGGACGCGCTGGAGGAATGCCTGCACGACCTCGAGTACGACGGCCATCAACTGATCCTGCTCATTCGCCGCGCCGGCCTGCTCTGGCAGAGCATGCCCCGCGACATGTCGACGCTGGTCGACACGTGGCTCGCGGCGTCGGTGGAGAACCGCGACATTCACCTGGTGTTCGTATGGTGATGCGGCGCCTGCTCTACGTCATCATCGCCGCGCTGGCGGTGGCAGGGACGACGTACGTGCGTCAGCACGCGAATCCGCCTGCGGCTGGACGGGCTGAAGCCCGTCCTACGTCCAACATCTCCGCCGATGAGCGCGCGGCCATCGATCGCACGCTGAAGCTCATCGAGCAGGGCGGGCCGTTTCCCTACTCGAGAGACGGCGTCACGTTTCAAAACCGCGAGCACCAACTTCCCCCACGTCCCTCCGGCTACTATCGCGAGTACACCGTTCCCACGCCCGGCGCTGCGAACCGCGGCGCGCGCCGCATCGTGCGCGGGCGCGACGGCGACACGTGGTACACCAACGATCACTACAAGACCTTCGTGAGGATCGACGAATGACGCGACCGACCCCCAGCGACTACGCCCCGCCCCACGCCGGCTACGTGGACCTCGTCGACGAGGAAGACATCCTCGACGCCATGGAACAGCAGTCGTCCTCGACGCAGAAACTCCTGGCCTCGCTCGACGAGACGCGCGCCGCGCACCGCTACGCCGAAGGCAAGTGGAGCGTGAAGGAAGTGATCGGACACATGGTGGACGCGGAGCGCATCATCAGCTACCGCGCACTCTGCGTCGCACGCGGCGACACGCAGCCGCTGCCGGGATTCGACGAAGCGTCCTACGCCGCCAACGCCGCATTCGACTCCTGGAAGCTCGGCGATCTGGCCGAGGAGTACGCGCTGGTGCGGCGGTCGAACATCGTGTTCTTCAAGAACCTGCAGGACGACGCGTGGGATCGCCGGGGCACGGCGAACGGCTATCCGGTGAGCGTGCGCGGACTGGCCTACGTCATCGTCGGACACGAACGCCATCACCTCGGCGTCCTGCGCTCTCGCTACGGCATTGTCTGAGCTTTTCGCCG
>DATLBM010000597.1:0-16338 GCA_035526885.1 Thermoanaerobaculia bacterium
GGCAACGTGCCGTGGTACTGGATCCGTCCGCAGCACGCGCTCTCCGGCGGACAGGGCATGCATCGCTTCGTGTGGGACCTGCACTACCCGCCGTTCCCGCCGAAAACGCCGAGCTATCCGATCGCGGCAGTGCCACGCGACACCGCTCCCGACTACAGCTCGCCGTGGGTCCTGCCCGGCACGTACACGCTGCGCCTCACCGCCGGCGCCACGACCCGCACGCAGCCGCTCGTCGTGCAGATGGACCCGCGCGTCAAGACGTCGCGCGCCGATCTCGAAAAGCAGTTCGCGCTGTCGATGAGAGTCTACGAGCTCCTGCAGAAGTCGACCGACGACGCGCGCACCGAGAAGCTGCGCACGCTCCTCGACATCCTCCAGAACGCGGACGCCGCGCCGGCCGCGCAGGTGGTGCGGGCGGTGGAGGAGATGGAGAAGTAGAAGAGTCTTGCAACGATTTCATGACTCGCGCGGCGGGGCGTCCGGTTTAGGATTCCCCGCCGTATGCGTCTGATCGCTCGCCTTCTCCTTCTTCTCTTCGCTCTTCCGCTGCTCGCGCAGACGAAAGCCGCCGCGCCGGCGGAGTCCAAGTACGACGGCAAGACGTTCGACGGTCTCGAGCTGCGCGGCATCGGGCCCGCGCTCGTGTCCGGGCGCATCATCGACATCGCCGTCGACCCGGCCGACTCGCGCACGTGGTACATCGCCACGGCCGCGGGCGGGGTGTGGAAGACCACCAACGCCGGCACGACCTTCACGTCGATCTTCGATGACGAAGGCTCGTACTCGATCGGCTGCATCACCATCGATCCGAAGAATCCGCTCGTGATCTGGGTGGGCTCGGGCGAGAACAACAGCCAGCGCTCGGTGTCGATGGGCGACGGCGTCTACAAATCCGTCGACGGCGGCAAGTCGTGGAAGAACGTCGGCCTCGGCAAGTCCGAGCACATCGGCAAGATCGTCGTCGATCCGCGCGACTCCAACGTCGTCTACGTCGCCGCACAGGGACCGCTGTGGGCGCCGGGCGGCGATCGCGGTCTGTACAAGACCACCGACGGCGGCAAGACCTGGAAGCCGCTGCTGCAGATCAGCGAGAACACCGGCATCACGGACCTCGTCCTCGATCCGTCCAATCCCGAGGTCATGTACGCCGCCGCGTATCAGCGCCGGCGCCACGTTTTCACTCTGATCAATGGCGGTCCCGAGTCCGCAATTCACAAGTCGGTCGACGGCGGCGCGACCTGGACTAAGCTCGACAAAGGCCTGCCCAAGGAATGGATGGGACGCATCGGCCTGGCCATTCCGCGCGACGAGCCGAATACCGTCTACGCAATCATCGAGGCCACGCGCAAAGCGGGCGGATTTTTCCGCTCCAAGGACGCCGGCGCGAATTTCGAGAAGATGAATGCGTACTCCGGCGGCGGCGCGCAGTATTACGCCGAGATTTTCGTCGATCCCAACAAAGCCGACCGTATTTACGCGATGGACGTCTGGATCCGCGTCTCGGATGACGGCGGCAAGACCTGGCGCAAGATCAACGAGACCAACAAGCATCCCGACAATCACGCCATGTGGATCGATCCGCGCAACAGCGACCATTATTTGGTCGGCTGCGACGGCGGTCTCTATGAGACGTTCGACAACAACGCCACGTGGGAGTTCAAGGAAAACCTCCCCATTACGCAGTTCTATCGCATCAGCGCGGACGACGCCCTCCCCTTCTACCACGTCTACGGCGGCACCCAGGACAACTTCTCCCTCGGCGGCCCGCACCGCACCGCCACGGCCCACGGCATCCGCAATGAAGACTGGTATGTGACGCAGGGCGGCGACGGATTCCGCTCCGTTCCCGATCCCAAAGACCCGAACATCGTTTACGCGGAATCCCAGCACGGCGGTCTGGTGCGGTTCGACAAGGTCACCGGCGAGGCGCTGGACATCCAGCCGCAGGCGAAAGGCAGCATGGATCCGCTGCGCCTCAATTGGGACTCGCCGCTGATCGTCAGCCCGCACGATCACAATCGTTTGTATTTCGCGGCGCAGTATCTGTTCCGCAGCGACGATCGCGGAAATTCGTGGAAGACCGTGAGCGGCGATCTCACGCGCCAGATCAATCGCAACAAATTGCCGGTCATGGGACGCGTGTGGCCGATCGACGCCGTCGCGAAAAACGTCTCCACGTCTTTCTACGGCAATATCGTTTCGTTATCCGAATCGCCGCTCAAAGAGGGACTGCTGTACGTCGGCACGGATGACGGATTGATTCAGGTGTCCGAGGATGGCGGCGCGAACTGGAGGAAAATCGAGAAATTCGCGGGCGTCCCGGAGAACACGTACGTCTCGAATCTGTTCGCGTCGTGGCATGACGCGAACACCGTTTACGCGGCATTCGACAATCACAAGACCGGCGATTTCAAGCCGTATCTCTTCAAGAGCACCGATCGGGGCCGTACCTGGACCGCCATTACCGGCGATCTGCCGCCGAGGGGCAGTACGTATGTCGTCGTCGAGGACCATGTCGATCCGAAACTGCTCTTTGCCGGCACGGAATACGGCCTGTACGCCTCGCAGAGCGGCGGAAACAACTGGATGCAGCTGAAGGGCGGCTTCCCGACCATCGCCGTGAGAGACCTCTGGGTACAGAAGCGCCGCGACGATCTCGTGGTCGGCACGTTCGGCCGCGGGATTTACATCCTCGACGATTACCGTCCGCTGCGCACGATGAATCGTGACGTTGCCGGTCGCGAGGCCTCGTTGTTCCGGACGCGCGACGCGGAGCTTTATGTCGATCGCCTGCCGCTGGGCATTCCGGGCAAAGGTTTTCAGGGCGATTCGTATTTCGTGGCGCCCAATCCGCCGTCCGGCGCGGTGTTCACGTATTTCCTCAAGGACGAATACAAATCGCGCAAGAAGCAGCGCTGGGCGGACGAGGCGCGCGTGGAGAAATCGGGCGGCAACGAGCCGCCGGCGTATCCGACCTGGGAGCAGTTGCGTGCCGAGGAGCGGGAGCTCGATCCGGCGGTGGTGCTGGTGGTGAGCGATCCGCAGGGCAACGTCATCCGCCGCATCAGCGGTCCGGTGAAGGCGGGCTTCCACCGCGTCAACTGGGATCTGCGCTTCCCGCCGCCCGCGCCCATCGAACTGACCGAGCCCGATGCCGATCCGTTCGCAACGCCGATCGTCGGACCGCTGGTCGTGCCGGGCCAGTACAGCGTCCGCCTCTACAAGCGCATCGACGGCGTGGAGACGGCGCTCGGCGACGCGCAGACGTTCAACGTCGTGCCGTTGTATCTCTCGACGATGAACGAGGGCGACCGCGCCTCGGTGCTCGAGTTCCAGCGCAAGGCCGCGCGCATGCAGCGCGAGCTCCTCGGCGCGCAGAAAGCGACCGACGACGCGCTGGAGCGCATGAAGTACATCCGCCGCGCGCTCGATCAGGTCGAAGGCGCGGACGCGCAGCTCGTCGCGCGCGTGAACGCGGTCGATGCCACGCTGCGGGACATCAGCGACGCCCTCGGCGGCGATCCGATCCGCCAGCAGCGCAACGAGCCCGCTCCCCCGTCGCTCCTCGACCGCATGGGCAACGCCGTCGCCGGCCTCGGCACGACGCAGCCGCCGACGCAGACGCATCGCGAGTCGCTGGAGCTGGCGGAGAAGGACTTCGCGCCGCTGGCCGCGAAGCTGCGGCAGACCATCGAGGTGGAGCTGGCGGCGATCGAGAAGCAGTTGAACGCGATGGGCGCGCCGTGGACGCCGGGACGGCTACCGCGCTGATGACGTAGGACGGGCTGAACGTAGGACGGGCTTCAGCCCGTCCCTCCGGGTGGACGGGCTGAAGCCCGTCCTACGTTTATCATGTCGCCCGCTTGAAAACGGTCATCCTCGCCGGTGGACTCGGCACGCGCCTCAGTGAAGAAACCGTCGTTCGTCCGAAGCCGATGGTGGAGATCGGCGGCCGGCCCGTGCTCTGGCACATCATGAAGCTCTACTCCCATCACGGGATCCAGGACTTCGTGATCTGCCTCGGCTACAAGGGCTACACGATCAAGGAGTACTTCGCGAACTACTTCCTGCACAGTTCCGACGTCACCTTCAACCTGCGCAACAACGAGCTGACCGTGCATCAGAACAGCTCCGAGCCCTGGACGGTGACGCTGATCGACACGGGCGATCACAGCGCCACCGGCGGCAGGCTCCGGCGCATTCGTCAACATGTTGACGACTCGACGTTCTGCTTCACCTACGGCGACGGCGTAGGCGACGTCGACATCACCGCGCTGATCGCGTTTCACCGCGAGCAGAAGACGCAGGCCACGCTCACCGCCGTGCAGCCGCCGGGCCGCTTCGGCGTCATCGACATCAACGAGGACAAGATCCGCGAGTTCTCCGAGAAGCCTCCCGGCGACGGCAGCTGGATCAACGGCGGATTCTTCGTGCTCGAGCCGTCCGTGCTGGACCTCATCGAAGGCGACGACACGGCCTGGGAGCGCGAGCCGATGGAACGGCTGGCCGCGAGCGGACAGCTCTCCGCGTTCCGCCACGACGGCTTCTGGCATCCGATGGACACCATGCGCGACAAGAACCTCCTCGAGGAGCTGTGGTCCTCGGGCCGCGCGCCATGGAAAGTGTGGCGATGAATCCAGGCTTCTGGCGCGGACGGCGCGTCTTCCTCACGGGACACACGGGATTCAAGGGCACGTGGCTCACGCAGTGGCTGAACTTTCTCGGCGCCGAGGTGACCGGCTATTCGCTGGATGAGGGCGACGACGTGCGAGACCTGTCGCGATTGACCGCGGCGATGCAGCACGCGAAGCCGGAGCTCGTCATCCATCTCGCCGCGCAGGCCCTCGTGCGGCCGTCCTACGAGGATCCGGTGCGCACGTTCACCACCAACGTGATCGGAACCGTGCATGCGCTCGAAGCCATCCGCTCCGTTCCCTCGGCACGCGTGGCGGTGATGGCCACGAGCGACAAGTCGTACGCGAACTCGGGAGCCCTTCACGCGTTCCGCGAGGAAGATCCGCTGGGCGGCAACGATCCGTACTCGAGCAGCAAGGCCTGCGCGGAGCTGGCCATCAACTCCTATCGCGCGTCGTTCTTCCGCGGCGGCGGGATGCGCGTCGTCAGCGTGCGCGCCGGCAACGTCATCGGCGGCGGCGACTGGGCGCGCGACCGGCTCGTGCCCGATCTCGTGCGCGCTTTTCGCGCGGGCACGCCCGCGGCCATTCGTTATCCCGACGCCACGCGTCCGTGGCAGTTCGTGCTCGACGCGCTGCACGGTTATCTCCTGACCGCCGAACATGCGTGGGAACGCAGCGATCTTCCCGACGCGTTCAACTTCGGTCCTGACCCGGACGACGCGCGCAGCGTGGGCTGGCTCGCGGACACGATCGCCGCGCGCTGGGGCGACGGGGCTTCGTGGCACGGCCCGCCCGGCGAGCATCCGCACGAGGAGCCGACGCTGGCCCTCGACAGCTCGCGCGCGTCGCAGTGGCTGCACTGGCGGCCGCTGCTCGACGTGGAGACGGTGGTGGCCTGGACGACGGACTGGTATAAGAGCGCCCGTGGCCTCACCGTCCCGCAAATCCGGAAATTCATGGAGTTGATCCCCTGACCATCCCCTGCCGTTTCTGCGGCGCGACGCTCTCCGCAGTCTTCGCCGACCTGGGCGTCCAGCCGCTGTCGAATGCCTATCTCCGTTCCGATCAGCTGATGGAGGCCGAGCCGTTCTACCCGCTGCTGGCGCAGGTGTGCGGCCGCTGCTTTCTCGTGCAGGTGCCGGCGGTCGTCACGCCGGAGCATCTCTTCAGCGACTACGTCTACTTCTCCTCGGTCTCCGACGCCTGGCTGGCGCACGCGCGCGCGTACTGCGAGACGATCCGCAAGCGGCTCGAGCTCGGCCCGCAATCGCAGGTCGTCGAGATCGCGAGCAACGACGGCTATCTGCTGCAGTACTTCCGCGACGCCGGCATCCCCGTCCTCGGCATCGAGCCGGCGGCGAACATCGGAGCGGTCGCGCGCGAGAAGGGCATCGAGACCTGGACCACGTTCTTCGGCACGGCGGCGGCGCGCCAGATCGCCGGCCGCGCCGATCTCCTCATCGCCAACAACGTGCTCGCACACGTGCCGGACCTCAACGATTTCGTCGAAGGACTGCGCATCGCGCTCGCGCCGCGGGGAACGATCACCATCGAGTTCCCGCACCTGTTGCAGCTGATGCGCTACACGCAGTTCGACACGATCTATCACGAGCACTTCTCCTACTTCTCGCTGCGCACCGCGCGCGAAGTGCTGGCCGCGCATGGACTGACCGTCGTCGACGTCGAAGAGATCCCCACGCACGGCGGCTCGCTGCGCGTGCATGCGCGTCACGCCGGCGCCGAGGTTGCGCCGGCCGTCGGGGCGTTGATCGCGCGCGAGCGCGAGGCGGGACTGGAAGACGTCGGGACGTACCGCCGCTTCGACGATTCGGTGCGCGCGTGCAAGCGCTCGCTGCTGCGCTTCCTGATCGCGGCGCGCGAGGACGGAAAACGCGTGGCCGGCTACGGCGCGCCGTCCAAGGCCAGCTCGCTGCTCAACTACAGCGGCGTGCGCACGGATCTTCTCGACTACACCGTCGATCGCAGCCCGCACAAGCAGGGACTGTTCATTCCGGGCGTGCGCATTCCGATTCGTACGCCCGAGGAGCTTGCCGTCACGAAGCCCGACTACGTGCTCGTGCTGGCCTGGAATCTCCGCGACGAGATCGTGAGCCAGATGGCGCACGTCCGCGAATGGGGCGCGCAGTTCGTCATCCCCGTGCCGTTGACGGAGGTCGTGCCGTGAAGCTCATCGAGACGGCGATCGCCGGCGCGTACATCGTCGAGCTCGAGCCGCACCACGACGAGCGCGGCTTCTTCGCCCGCACGTACAGCGACGACGTGTTCCGCGAGCTGCTTCCGCACATCGCGCAGTCGAACGCGTCGTTCAGCGACCGCCGCGGGACGCTGCGCGGACTGCACTACCAGCGGCCGCCGCACGGCGAGGCCAAGCTGGTGCGCTGCACGCGCGGCGCGATCTTCGACGTGATCGCCGATCTCGCGGTCGCGCAGTGGTTCGGCATCGAGCTGACGCAGGACGATCACCGCATGCTGTTCATCCCCGAGGGAATCGCGCATGGATTTCAGACGCTGGTCGATGCGACGGAGGTGAGCTACTACATCTCGCGCGCATACCATCCGCCGTCCGCGGCCGGCGCGCGCTGGAACGATCCGGTGCTCGGAATCCGCTGGCCGCTCGAGCCGACGGTGATGTCCGAGCGCGACCGCACGTGGCCGGAGCTTTCGCGATGACGGCCGAGGCGCTGAAGAGGGTCGGGAAAGATGGAGCGGCGCGCGCGAAGATCATCGCCGCGCTGCAGCAGTTCGAGCTGCTGCCCGAGCATCGCTTCACGACGGTGCGCGACGAAATCACGGGCCCGATCGTCGACGCCCTCCACGCATCGCTCGACGTCGTGCGCAAGGAACTGAGCAACGGACTGGTTTTCGAGTTCCCGTATCGCTCCAAGATCGCGCGCGACTTCGTCATGTCCATTCCGGAGAAGCCCGATCACGTCTGGGAGCCGCAGACCACGAAGCTGTTGCTGCATCTCTCGCGGAACGTCGCGCATGTCGTCATCGGCGGCGCGTATTTCGGCGACCAGGCCATTCCCGTCGCGCACGCGATGCGCGGTCGCGGCGTTTGTCACGCCTTCGAGCCCAATGGCGAGATGGCGGCCGTGCTGGAGCGGAATGCTTCGCTGAACGCGCTGGACAACGTTCGCGTGCATCCGCTGGCCCTCTGGTCGGACACGACGTCGCGGCTGGCGTTCGTCGGCGACGACGCCTACGCCAGCACGGTGGCCTCGGAGCACGGCATTTCCACGACGACCATCGATGCGTACGCCGAAAGCGCGGGCATCGACCGCGTCGGCCTGATCATGCTCGACCTCGAAGGCGGAGAGTTGCCCGTGCTGCGCGGCGCGGAGCAGCAGCTGTCGCGGCACGCGCCGCACGTCGTGTTCGAAGTGCATCGCTCGTACGTCGACTGGTCGCAAGGGCTGCACAACACGGACATCGCGCGCTGGCTGGCCTCGTTCGGCTACACGCTCTTCGCCATCCGCGATTTTCAATCGAACTACGATCTGCGCGGCCGGACCGTCGAGCTGGTCCCCATCGAAACGGTTTATCTCGAAGGGCCGCCGCACGGCTTGAACGTCCTGGCCATCCGCGACACGGCGCTGCTCGACGACGCGCTGTTCGCGATCGTTCCCGGCGTGAGCCCGAAGCTGCTGCTGCATCGCGATCCGCGGCTGCATCATCCCCGAGGCGGGTTGTGATCACGGTTCTCGGTGCGTCGGGGTTCGTGGGCTCCGAGGTCGTGCGTCATCTGGTGCGCAGCGGAGCGGAGTTCGATGCGCCGCCGCGCGACGCCGATCTCCGCGGCCGCAACCTCGGCCGCGTTCTCTATTGCATCGGATTGACCGCCGACTTTCGCGAGCGACCGTACGATGCCGTCGACGCGCACGTCTGCAAGCTGCTCGAAGTCGTGCGCCACTGCACGTTCGAGTCGCTGGTCTATCTCTCGTCGACGCGGCTGTACATCCGCAACGAAGGCGTGGCGCACGAGGACGACGATCTGCGCGTGAATCCGCTCGACTTCGAAGACATCTACAACCTCTCCAAAGCCACCGGCGAATCGATCGTCCTCTCCCTCGGCAACCGCGGACGCGTGGCGCGGCTCTCGAACGTTTACGGCGCGGATCAGAAGGACACGTTCGTGTCGATGATCCTGGAGGAAGCCAGGACGCGCGGGACGATCACGCTGCGCACGGCGCTCGATTCCGAGAAGGACTACATCAGCGTCGCCGACGCGGCCATGCTGCTCGTGAAGATCGCGCTGGACGGCAGGGAGCGGATCTACAACGTCGTCGGCGGCTACAACCTCACCAATGGCGAGGTGACGGCGGCCATCGCCAAGCTCACCGGCTGCACGGTCACGGTCGTGCCGGACGCGCCGGCGGTGATGTTTCCGCGCCTCGACAACAGCCGTGCGCGCAGGGAGTTCGGCTTCACGCCGGCGCGGCTGCTCGACGATCTGCCGTCGCTCATCGGGAGAAACGAATGATCACCATCGACCGCGAGAGCGGCACGATCACGGTCGACGGCAGAACGCTGCCGCTCGATTCCGACGAAGGCTTCGCGCTGCTTTCGGATGCCTGGCTGGACGCGGCCATGCGCATCAAGCAGCAGTACACGTTCACCTGGTTCGGGCGGCCGGTCATCCAGTTCGGCGACGACCTGGTGCGGCTGCAGGAGCTGGTCTTCCGCGTGCAGCCCGACGTGATCATCGAGACGGGCGTCGCGCATGGCGGCTCGCTGATTTTCTTCGCCGGTCTCTGCCGGCTGTTCGGCCGCGGACGCGTGATCGGCGTCGACGTCGAGATCCGTCCGCACAATCGCGCGGCCATCGAGGCGCATCCGCTGGCGCCGCTGGTGACTCTGATCGAAGGAAGCTCCGTCGACCCGGAGATCGTGGCGACCGTGAAGGCGCAGGTGCAGCCGGCTGAAAAAGTGCTGCTGATGCTCGACTCGAATCACACCGCGGCGCACGTGCTGGCGGAGCTGGAGGCGTACGCGCCGCTGGTTGGTCCGGGATCGTACGTGCTCTGCATGGACGGCGGAGGGATGGAGCTCGCGGCGCGATCCGCGCGCGGCGCGGCGCAGAACTGGCGCACCGACAATCCGAACGCGGCGGCACGCGAGTTCGCGCGCACGCATCCGGAGTTCGTGCTCGAACAGCCGCCGTTCCTCTTCAACGAGAGCGCGATCGCGGAGTGGCGGACGGCGTTTCGCGGCGGCGTTTTGCGCCGGGTGACGCCGGAATGAAACTCTGCTTCATCCTGGTGACGCGCAATCGCGTGGACCTCGCCATCGCCACGCTGCGATCGCTTCTGACGCAGGACGGCGACACGCCGTTCGACGTCGTGCTCTCGGACAACTCGGAATCGCCCGAAGACACGCGAAAGCTCGAGGAGCATTGCCGGGCGCTCGCCGATCCGCGCGTGATCTACATCCGCCCGCAAAAGCCGATGCCGATGTGCCCGCACTGGGAGTGGGCCATCGAGCAGGCCATGCAGCTCTCGGACGCGACGCACTTCGGCGTGCAGTACGACCGCAAGCTGTGGCGGCCGGGCGAGCTGCGTCCGTTCGCGGCGGCGTGCGCGGTCGATCCGCGCGCGACCGTGGCGTACGCGTGCGACGTCGCGTTCCAGAAGCCGCACGGCGTCGAGGCGTGGACCATCCCGGTCACCGAAAAGTTGTACGAGATCCGCACGCGCACGATCGCGGACCTCGTGTCTCGCGGAATGCTCTACGAGCTGGGCAACGCGTATCCGCTGCTCGCGAACTGCATGGCCCCGCGCGAGACGATGGAGCGCGTGCGCGCTCGCTTCGGCTCGATCTGCAACTCGTCGACGCCCGACGTCGTCTTCACCTTTCGCCTGTGCGCGCTCGATGAGAGCTTTCTCTATCTCGATCGCGCCTCGGTGATCGCGTTCGGCTACCGCTTCAGCAACGGCTTCTCGTACCTGCGCGGCGACGTGAGCGGCGCTTACGGCGACTGGGTGAAGACGTGGGGCGACCGGCCCTGGCTTGAAGCCGCGCCGCTCCCGGGCCTGGACCTCGGGCTGAACATCCTCTTCCACGAGTACGCCCTCGTGCAGCGCGAAGCCGGCGCCGATCGTTTGCCTCCCATCGAGCGCGAGGGGTATCTGAATGCCATCGCGAAAGGGCTGGAGTGGATCGACGATCGCGCGCGCAAGGAGAAGATGCTGCGCATTCTCCGCGACGAGGGATGGCGCGAGAAGGGCAAGCCTCCCCTTCTTTTTCGAATCCGCAGATCGATCAACGCCGCGCTGGGACGCATTCCCCCGCCGGCGCCGACCTTCGCGACGGACGACGAGGCCGTGCACTACCTTCTGCAGCCGCGACCTCCCGCGCCGCACAATCCGCACCTGACCATGCTCGACGCGATCGAGGTGCCGTTCCGCGCATGAAGCTCACGTTCATCCTTCCCACGCGCAACCGCGCCGAGCTGGCCATGGCCGCCATCCGCTCGCTGCTCGCGCAGGAGGGTTGCGACGTCGAGATCCTGGTCTCCGACAATTCATCTTCCGATGACGAGCTGCGCCGCCTCGAAGAATTCGTCCGCGGCGCGGACGATGATCGCGTTGCGTACCTGCGTCCGCCGCGCGAGCTGCGCATGGCCGGGCATTGGAACTGGATCGCGGAGCAGGCGCTCGCGCGCGAGGATGTCACGCACGTCGCGCTGCAGTACGACCGCAAAGTGTGGAAGCCCGGCGCGCTGCGCGCTCTCATCGACGCGTGCGAGCGCGATCCCGAGGCCACGCTGACGTACGGCTGCGATGTCTCGCTCCATTCGTCGCGCGGCCGAACCGCGCTGGCGTATCCGGGCAGCGGGAAGCTGTACGAGATCCGCACGCGGCGCGTCGTCGAGCTCACCGCGCGGGCCATGATCGGCGAGCTCGAACAGGCCTTTCCCGTCTTCGCCAATTCGATCGTGCCGCGCGCAACGCTGGAGCGCATGCGCGCGCGCTTCGGCTCGATCTGCGAATCCGCGATGCCCGATTCCGCGTTCGCCTATCGCTTCTGCGCGACCGAGGATCGCTACGTTCACTTCGACGCCGCGCCGGTGGTCGCTTACGCATATGAGAAGAGCAACGGCCTGGCGTACTTTCGCGGCGATGCGAGCGGCACGTACGGCGACTGGATGCGGCTGTGGGGCAACGACGCGTGGCTCGACGCGGCGCCCGTCCCCAACCTCCCCCTCGGTCCCAACGTGATGTTTCACGAATACGCGCTGGTGCAGCGCGCGGCCGGAGAGGAGCGCTTTCCGCGCGTCGACTTTCCCGCGTATCTGCGGGTGCTCGCCGTCGGACTGGCGTCGATCGAGAATCCCGCGCTGCGCGCCGAGCTGCGCGCGGTGCTCGAACGCCACGGCTGGGCCGAGGAACGACGTTCGCTGCTGCGCCGGCTCGCGTCGCGGCTGCGCGCTCCGTTCCGTCGAGCCGCGCCGCCGGCGCCGGAATTCGCGACGGACGCGGAAGCCGTGCAGCACCTCCTCGCGCCGCGGCCGTTCCTGCCGAAGAATCCGAATCTCGCCGCGCTAAAGCCCGTCGAGGTCGCGGCGCGATGAAGATCGCGGCGGTGATCCCGACGCGCAACCGCGCATCGCTGGCCACGGCCGCCGTGCGCTCGCTGCTGGAGCAGGACTGCCCGATCGAGATCTTCCTCTCCGACAACTCGCCCGCTCCCGACGATGCGCTGCGCGCGCTCAGCCGTGAGGAGCCGCGCGTCCACTACCTGCGGCCGGACAGCGAGCTGTCGATGGGCACGCACTGGGACTGGGCCATGCGTCAGGCCATCGCGCGCTGCGACGCCACGCACTTCACGCTGCACTACGACCGCAAATATTCGAAGCCGGCGGCGTGGGGCGCGATGGCGGCGGTGGCCGCATCGCAGCCCGAGCTACTGATCACGTATCCCGTCGACTCGATCTCCGTCGATCCTCCGCCGCTGCGTCTGTGGCAGATGCCGTGGAGCGGCAGAGTGTTGCGCGTCGGGACCGCGCGCGTGGCGGCGCTCGTCGCGGCCGGCAACGTCCTCGCGCCCGGGCAAGCGCTGCCGGTGCTCACGAACTGCATCGTGCCGCGCGCGGTGCTGACGGACATCATCGAACGCTTCGGGGCTCTCTGCGACGCGGCCGGTCCCGACTCCTGCTTCGCGGCGCGCTTTCTCGCGCTGCGCCACGAGTTTCTGCACTACGACCGGCCGCTGGCGGTGATGTACGCGTCGCACCGCAGCGCCGGCGCGGGACTCTTTCGCCACCGCGGCGGCGATTTTCCGGACTGGCAGAAAACGTGGGGCGACCGTCCCTGGCTCTTCGCCGCGCCCATCCCCGGCCTCACCCTCGGCCAGAACATTTTCTTTCACGAGTACGAGCTGGTGCGCCGCGAGACCGGTGACCGCCTTCCTCCAATCGATCGCGGGGGCTACCTCGATGAGCTGGGCCGCGCGCTGGTCTGGGTCGAGGATCCGCAAACGCGCGCGGAGCTGCATCGCGTGCTCGTCGAGCATGGATGGAAGGGAACGCCGGCCGCGACGCCGAAGCAGTCGATCGCGGCGCGTCTTCGCGATCGCGCCATGCGATTGCTCATCGATCGCGCCGGCGTCGTGCCGGCGCACATCTCCGGCTACGCATTTCCCGACGACGCCACCGCGCTCCGTTACGCGTTGCAGTATCCGCGGCGGCGGACGAACGACACGCGCCATCTCGCGGCGCTGCAGCCGACGGAGCTCGCGTGATCGCCGCGGTCATCCCCACGCGCGCACGCCCCGACGCCGCGATGCACGCCATTCGCTCGCTGCGCGATCAGGACTGCCCGATCGAGATCTTCGTCTCCGACAACTCCGCGACGCCAGACCACGCCTTGCGCGACTTCTGCCGCGACGCCGCCGTTCACTACCTCCGTCCGCCGCGCGAGATGCTGATGGCCACGCATTGGGACTGGGCCGTGCGGGAGGCGATGGAACGTTCGCGCGCGTCGCACTTCACGATTCATTACGACCGCAGAGTCACAAAGCCCCGCCACCTCGGCATGGTGGAGTCGATCGCCGCGCGGTGGCCCGACCAACTCATCACCTGGTCGCACGACTACGTGGCCGGCACGCCGCCGCCGACCCGCCTCTGGCAGGCGCCGTGGACGGGAAAGGTCTACGCCATGCGCAGCGAGCGCTTCGTGCAACTGACCGCGGCCGGGCGCGCCGGCGCGATCTGGTCGCACGCGCTGCCGCTTCTCTCGAACTGCCTCGTTCCGCGTAACGTGCTGACCGACGTCATTGGGCGCTTCGGCGATCTCTGCGACTCCACCACGCCCGACTCCTGCTTCGCGTACCGCTTCTTCACGCTTCGCGAGCGCTCGCTGCACTTCGACCGCGCCCTCGGCGTGCTGCACGCATCGCAGCGCAGCGCCGGCCTCGGCTACCTGCGCGGACGCGGCGGCGACTTCGACGACTTTCGCAGGCTGTGGGGGGATCGGCCATGGCTCGGCGCCGCACCGATGCCGGGCATCAACCTCGGCCTGAACATGCTCTATCACGAATACGAGACCGTGCGCCGCGAGACCGGAACGCAGCTTCCTCCCATCGATCGAAACGCGTACCTCGACGATCTCGCGCGCGGATTGCCGCTCGTGCCCGATGCCGAGGAGCGCGCAGCGCTGCGGCGCATGCTCATGGAGGAAGGATGGACCGGCGCCGATCGACGCGCGCGCATGACGGGCTTTCTCCGCCACAAGGCGCTCGCGTTCCTCGACCGGCGGCTGCGCGTGCGCCTGCCCGGCATCAGCGGCCGCGTCGTGCGCGACGACGGCGAGGCATTGCAGCACGCGCTTCAGCATCCGCGTCCGCGACGCGAGCACGCGCGACATCTGGCGCTGCTCGATCCCGAAGAGGTGGCGGCGGAGTGAAGATCCTGCACGTGGCCGCCACCGCTACCGGCGCACCGTGGATGGTGGCACTGGCGCGCGAGCAGCAGCGCCTCGGACACGAAGTCGCGGCCGCGATTCCGTCGCTCGACGGCGGACTCGGCGACGAGCTGGCGCGCGCCGGCATCCGCGCGTACGCCGCGCCGGTGGACTTTCTCGTCTCCGCGCGCGGGCCTCTTCGAAAACTCGTCGCTCTCGTGCAACTCGTTCGCCTGCTGAGGCGCCTGCGGCCCGACCTCGTGCACAGCCACATCTTCGGCTCCGTGATCGCCGCGCGCCTGGCGTCGTGGCTCGCGGACACACCGCTGCACTTCGCCGGCAACGTGCATCCGATCTCGCTGGAGTCGGACCTCATGCGCGCGCTCGACATCGGAACGGCGTTCTGCGATGCAAGGACCATCGCCTCGTCGACGTACACGCGCGAGCTGTACGCCGCGCATGGCGTCGATGCGGAGCTGATTTTCTACGCCGTCGATCAGAGCGGACATGATCCCGCGCGCGCCGATGGCGCTCGCGTGCGCCGCGAGCTCGGCCTCGCGCCCGATGCTCGGGTCATCGGCAAGATCGCTTACTTTTATCCGCCGCCGCGCACGCAGGCCGTCGTGCCGCCCATTCTTCGCGGACGCGGCATCAAAGGCCACGACGTGCTGCTGCGCGCCGTGCCTCGCGTGCTCGAATCGTTTCCCGACGCGAAGTTCGTGCTGGCCGGCCGCGGCTGGGACGCGCAAGGCGCGCGCTACGAAGCGAGTCTGAAAGAGCTCGCGCAGAGCCTCGGCGTCGCGCACGCGGTGCTCTTCCCCGGCGAGCGGAGTGATGTCGTGGACGTGCTGGCGGCCTTCGACGTCTCGGTGCACTGTTCGCTCAGCGACAACCTCGGCGGCACGGTGGAGTCGTTGCTGATGGAGCGGCCGATGGTCGTCTCCGACGCGCGCGGATTTGCGGACACGGTCCTGCACGAGCAAACGGGCCTGGTCGTACCGAAAGATGACCCGATTGCGCTGGCGGATGCGATCGTGCGCTTACTGCGCGATCGCGAGCTCGCCGCGCGCCTCGGCCGCAACGGACGCGCGCACATGCTCTCGCGTTTCACGCTGGCGCACATGGTTGCGGATACCGAGGCGCTGCTCGCGCGGACGCCGCTGCGGCGCGGGTATCGATTGCACGTGACGCTGGCCCGCCTGCTCGCGGCGCCGTTCCGGCTGCTCCCGATGGCGCTCCGCGCGCGTCGCGCGCTGCGCGGGACGGGCTGAAGCCCGTCCTACGTAGCCCGCGCGGTGCTCGGCCGTGTCCTCCTGAGCGGAGCGCAGCGCAGTCGAAGGACCTTCCAGCGCGCCACGGAGCGGGGGGAAGGTCCTTCGACCGTCCTCCGCTGCGCTCCGGCGGCACAGGATGACACGCGTTGCCGGGTCCGCATCCAATCTACGTTCGTAGCCGCGCCGGCACGCCCCAGGCCACGACGTCGTCCGGCAGATCGCGCATCACCACCGCGCCCGCGCCCACCACCACCCGCGCGCCGATGGTCACGCCCGACACCACCGTGGCGCCCGGCCCGATCACGGTCTCCTCGCCGATCCGGCAGCGTCCGCCGATCGTCGCGCCCGGCGCGATGTGCGCGAAATCGCCGATCACCGAGTCGTGATCGACGGACGCTTTCGTGTTGAGCAGGACGCCGCGCCCGATCGATGCGCGCGGCGCGACGATCGCCCCCGCGCAGATCATCGTGCCGTCGCCGACCACAGCGCTGTGAGCGATGCTCG
>DATLBM010000598.1:0-2357 GCA_035526885.1 Thermoanaerobaculia bacterium
CGGTCATTGTTGCCGACGATCGCGTGAGACCGGCGTCTGGCGTGTCGAACGGATTTGCGAAACGTTGTGCGAGGCCTCCTGATTCACCATTCACCGTGCGGCAGGAAACTTCTTACCCGTCGCGTAACCCGTTTTACAGGCCCCGTAAAACCACGCGGCGATCAACACGCACCGGCGTGGGGCCACACGCGAAACTTGCCGCGAGCCGCGACCGGCCTTGCAAGAGCGCGTCCGTATTTCACGTCGTTCTCGATGAAGACCGAAAGGGTGCACACGCGAAGACCGGCGCGCGATCGCGAAAGAATGGTGAATGCTGAAACGATCGACGACGCGCCGGCACGGCGAGTCCGCGATCCGTTTCCCGCATCGCCGCGTGCGGGCTGACGTGCACCGCGCGTCGGATCGGAAGCACCAAGGCGTGCAGAAGCGATCGTCAGCATCACACCGCGATGGGTGCTCGAGCATTCCGCCAAGCTATTCACCGCTGAGCCATGAGCCGCGAGCGATGTCCAGCTGGACCATACACGTGCAACTGGCTTCGGCATTGCACGTTAGGAACACGTGCACCAGCGGGCGGCTCAAAAAGATTTCACCGGCTTCGTCCGTGTCCGCGGTGCCCGCGAGCACAATCTCAAGAACGTCGACCTCGAGATCCCTCGCGACGCGCTGGTGGTCTTCACCGGCGTGTCGGGATCCGGCAAATCGTCGCTCGCATTCGGCACCCTGTACGCCGAGGCCCAGCGCCGGTATCTCGAGTCGGTTGCGCCGTACGCAAGGCGCCTTTTCCATCAGATGGGCGTCCCCGACGTGGACGACATCGAGGGTCTCCCTCCCGCGGTCGCACTGCAGCAGCAGCGCGGAACGCCCACCACCCGGTCTTCGGTCGGCAGTGTGACGACGCTCTCGAATCTGCTGCGGATGCTGTACTCGCGCGCCGGAACCTCTCCGCCGGGGCAGCCCCAACTCCACGCCGAAGCGTTCTCGATCAATACCCCGGAGGGAGCGTGCACGCAGTGCCACGGCGCCGGGCGCATTTACGAAGCGACCGAGCGCTCCATGGTGCCGGACGACTCGTTGACGATCCGCGAACGCGCGATCGCCGCATGGCCCACCGCCTGGCACGGCCAGAATCTTCGCGACATCGTGACCACGCTCGGATACGACGTCGACCGCCCGTGGCGAGAGCTGTCGAAAAAAGATCGCGACTGGCTCCTCTTCACCGACGAGCAGCCCACCGCGCCGGTTTACGCCGGTTTCACGGTCGACGAGGTGCGCCGCGCGATCAAGCGGAAGGAACCGCCCGACTACCAGGGGACGTTCACGGGCGCGCGGCGCTACGTGCTTCAGACATTTGCGACGACGCAGAGCGCGTCGATCAAGAAGCGCGTCGCCCAGTACCTGGTGAGCAGCGAGTGCCCCGTGTGCCGCGGCAAACGTCTGCGCCCCGAGTCGCTCGCCGTCACCTTTGCGGGCTTCGACATTGCCGATATTTCACGAATACCGCTGAAGCGATTCACCGGCATCCTGCAGCCGTTCGCGGACGGCACGGCGCGCGGTACGGCGAAGATGGCGCGGGAGCATCCGGAGACCGCTATCGCGGCCGCGCGAATTGCCGCGGACCTCGTCGCGCGGATCCGCGTCCTCCTCGATCTCGGGCTGGGGTACCTCTCGCTCGATCGAAGCACGCCGACGCTCTCGCCCGGGGAGCTGCAGCGTCTCCGGCTCGCAACGCAGGTGCGCTCGAACCTGTTTGGCGTCGTGTACGTGCTGGACGAGCCTTCCGCCGGTCTGCACCCCGCGGATACCGAGGCGCTCCTCGTGGCGCTCGACGGACTCAAGGCCGCCGGCAATTCGCTGTTCGTCGTCGAACACGATCTGGACGTCATCCGCCGCGCGGACTGGATCGTGGACGTCGGACCGGCAGCCGGCGACGCGGGCGGCTCGGTAGTTTACAGCGGCCCACCCGCGGGGCTCGAGCGCGTCGAGGCGTCGCAGACCCGGCGCCACCTGTTCCAGCGCCACGTGCCGGTCGACCGCACTCCCCGGACGGCGACGGGCTGGCTGCGGCTCGCGGGCGTGACGCGAAACAACCTGCACGCGCTCGACGTCGCGTTCCCGCTCGGCGTGTTCACGACCGTCACGGGCGTTTCCGGCTCGGGCAAGTCGAGCCTCGTCAGCCAGGCGCTGGTGGAGCTGACGGCTGAACACCTGGGGCACGGCCTGTCTCGGCACGATGAGGACGAGGACGATCCAGCCGCTTCCGGCGCCGCGTTGACCACTGCCGGCCGGATTGCGGGTGGAATAGAACGAATCAAGAGGCTGGTGCGGGTCGATCAGAAGCCTATTGGACGCACCCC
>DATLBM010000599.1:0-5987 GCA_035526885.1 Thermoanaerobaculia bacterium
GTCATGCTGCACGGGGTGGCGTTCGGAACGTATCTGCAGCAGAGCGGGCCGCGGGGGCGGGATGCCGCGTTCTCCACGAACTGGATCATGGCCGCGGGGATGAAGCCGATCGGCAACGGCACGCTGATGCTGCGCACGATGCTCAGCCTCGAGCCGGCCACGATCGACCATCAGGCGTATCCGCTGCTCTTCCAGACGGGCGAGACCGCGAACGGGCGCGCCATCATCGACGGCCAGCATCCGCACGACTTCGTCATGGAGCTGGCCGCCGAGTATGCGCATCCGGTCGCGGGCGGCATCGGCTACGTCTACGTTGCGCCGCACGGCGATCCAGCCCTTGGGCCCATCGCCTTTCCGCATCGTCCGTCGGCCGCCGAGATCCCGCAGGCCGTGCTGGGCCATCACCAACAGGATTCGACGCACATCGCGTCGAGCGTCGTCACCACCGGCTATCGCCGCGGTCCGCTGGCGTTCGAGGTGAGCGGCTTCCACGGCGCCGAGCCCGACGAAGAGCGCTGGAACATCGACCTCGGACCGATCGACTCCTGGTCCGCGCGCGTGAGCGTCATACCGACGAGCCAGCTCGTGGCGCAGGTGTCGTACGGCGCGTTGAAAAAGCCCGAGGCCCTCGAGGCGGGCGATGCGGTGCGCACGACGGCCTCGGTGGCGTGGGAGCGGCCGATGCCGCGCGCGCACCTGTCGACGTCACTCGTGTACGGCCTCCAGCGCAAGAAGGGGTCCGATCAGAAACTCGATGCGTATCTGGCCGAGGCGCTGTTGCACGTGGGCGTGCGGCACTGGATCAGCACGCGGCTCGAGCGCGCCGAGAAAGACGAGCTGTTCGGGCACGCGCATGCACCCGTCAAGCCGGCGGTGAAACCAACCATCCCCACCTTCACCATCAACTCCGCGCTCATCGGATACACGATCGACGTGTGGACCGGCGCGCCGGTCAAAGTGGGCGTGGGCGCCAACTGGACGTTTCACTCGACGCCCGGGGAGCTCGATCCGTTTTACGGCGAAGATCCGCAGAGCCGCGCCGTGTTCGTGCGGCTCCGTCTCATCGGCGGCCAGTGATCACGGGCGCGACGCACGCCGTTTCGGCAAGGGCACGCCCGGCTCCGCGCGGCGAAGCGTGGCGTTGCCGCGGTCGGCGATCCACAACACGCCCTTCTCGTCGATGGCGATGAGGCCCGGGCGATTGAACTGCGCGCCGTCGCCGACTCCGTCCGCGTCGCCGGCCACTCCCGGCCTGCCCGCGACCGTCGTCACGCGTCCGTTCGGCGTGATCCTGCGAACCGTGTGATTCCCCTCCTCGGACACGTACACGTTGCCCCACGGATCGACGGCTACGCCGTGCGGATGATCGAACAGGGCCTGCGCGGCGTCGCCGTCGCGATGGCCACGGTGGCCGATGACGCCCGCGAGCGTCGTCACCGCGCCGCTCGCGGAGACGCGGCGGATCACGTGATTGCCGCTGTCGGCGACGACGAGGTTCCCGTCCGCATCGATGGCGATGCCTGCCGGCTCCGACAAGCCGGCGGCTGCTCCAACGAGAGTCGTCGTGACGAAGTCCACTTTCGACACGTCGTAGGCGGTGCGGCGGATGGAGTTGTTGCCGGTGTCGGCGACGAAGATTCGGGACTGTGCATCGACGGCCACGCCGAGGGGCGCACGCAGGCGCGCGGCTCTTCCGGTGCCGTCGTTCGAGCCCGGTGAGCCGGCGGTGCCCGCGGCCACGACGAAGTAGTTGTCGATCACGTTCGTGTAGCGGAGGAGATGATTCGTGCGCTCCGCGACGTAGGCGATGCGGCCCGGACCGACGGTGATGCCGCCGTCGTACGAGATCGCGGGCGTCCCGGACTCGCGTGCGAGCGGCAGATCGAAGACATTGCCGCGAATCGTCTCGTACGCGAAGAGGCGATGGCGCGCGGCGTCGGCGATCATGATGGACTGGTCGCGCGCGTCGATCGCCACCGCTACCGGCTCGAGGAAGAGATCGGAACGGATCGTCGCGACGCGAAGCAGTGCGGCGGTGCCGGTGCTCGCGAACGTCGCGGAGTCGCTCGTCACCGCGGGACAGTTGGCAAAGTTCGCGACGACGGACCACGTCACGTCGCCGCCGCCGAGGAGTCGCGAGACGGTGGAGGTGTTGTTGGTGGTCGTGATGCGCCGTGCCTTCTCGCCGTTGACCGCTGCAAATACTTCATATGAAGTCGCGCCGGGCACCGCGGACCAGGTCAGCTCCGTGGTGTTGCCGTCTGTCGACGCGTTGCCGAGCACCGGCGCGGCGGCGGTGCAGGCGGAAGGGGAGTAGATCCGGCTCGTGCCCTGCGCGCGGTTGTTCGCCTCGTACGGATCGAAGCTGGCAATCGACGTGATCGACGCGGTGAACGTCACGCTGCCGCTGGCGGGCGTGGTCACGTCGAGCGCGATCACGTGCGGTCCCTGCGCCGCCTCTTCCGCAGCGCAGCGAACGCGCTTCGCCTCGCGCGTGCAGCGCCACTGCGAGCTCGCACCGGCGTTGGCGAACGTTCCCGCGTCGATGTCGATCGTGAGCGTCACGCCCTCCGCCGGATCGAACGCCTGCACGTCCGCAACGACCTCCACCCGCTCGGTCTGACCCGCGCGAAGAAACGGCGGAAGACGCAGCGATGCGGCGAGATCGAGGCTGGAGTGCGCGTACGCGGCGGAAGACGCGAGAACGGCGGCTGCAACGGCGAGACGTCGAAACGAGGTCATGGTCGATGGGTCTCGGAAGTGTACGCGCAGACCGAACTGGAATTGCGGCACCTCCATCGGGGAAGTCCGCCGTCATTCCGGCCCGAGGCGATGCAGCCGCCACGCTACCGTCCCTTGAGCTTGGCCTTCTCCTGATCCTTCCGGTCCCGGAGCATCGTCGAGATGATCAGGTAGAAGCCCGCCGCGCTGGCCAGGAGGTAGCCGAGGACGGCCAGGCCCGGGTAGCCGAAGATCGTGAAGCTCGTCGGCACGCGCATCATCATCGACGACGACACCAGCAGCGCCGCGATGACCACGCCCACGGTGATGCGGTTCGCGATCTTGTGAATGCCGCCCAGAAACTCCTCTGCCTGCGTCAGCTTGATGCCGAACGACAGGCGTCCCGCCGACGTGAGGTCGACGATCTCCCGCATGCGATGCGGCAGATCGAGCACGAGCTGATTGAGGTCGAGCAGGGCAGGGTAGAAGTTTCGCGGATTGAACTTCTGCGCGAGCTTTTGCGAGATGAGCTGCTCGCCGTAGTCGCGGATGACGCGCTGCGGATCGTAGTCGGGATCGAGCTTCTTCGTGATCGCATCGAGATGGAGCAGCGTCTTGGCGAGCATGGTCAGCTCGGGCGGCGCCTTGAGATCGTTGTTGTTGGCGATGGCGATGACGTTGAAGAGAAGCTGGCCGGTGTTGATCTCCGCCGCGCTGACGTCGTGCACCGCGGCCACGATGGTGGAGATGTCGCGCGAGAACTTCACCGCATCGAATCTCTCCTGGATCTCGCACATCCGCACGCAAGCCTCGGCCACCTCGTTGCCGCGATTGCTGGAGATCGCGAGCAGCAGCTTGATCACCTCGTCCTGAAACTCGTGGCTGATGCGGCTGGCCATGCCGAAGTCGAGCAGCACCAACTGCGGCTCGCCTTCGATCTCGCGAACGAAGATGTTCCCCGGATGCGGATCGCTGTGCCAGAAGCCGTCCACGCAGATCTGCTTGAGATACGCGCGCGTGACCACGCCCGCGAGCTCGGCGTAGTTGCCTTCGATGACCGCGAGCGGCGTGAGCTTCGAGATCTTGCGACCCTTGACCAGCTCCGTGGTCAGCACGCGCGGCGACGTGAGGTCCTGCACGACGTCGGGGATGTAGATCTGCGGGAACTGAGCGAGGTTCCGCCGCAGGATCTCGGTGTTGCGCGCCTCCTGCAGGTAATTGAGCTCGCTGAACATCACCACGCGGGCCTGCTCGATGGCGGCGACCAGACTCATCTTCCGGCCGATGTCGGTGTGTTTCTCCAACTCCCCGGCGATCTCGGTGAAGACTTCGAGATCGTGCTGCACCTGCTCGCGCACGTTCGGGCGCTGCACTTTCACGACGACTTCGCGCCCGTCGCGGAGCACTGCGCGATGCACCTGCCCGAGGGAGGCGGCGGCGAGCGGAGTGGCTTCGAAGCTCTCGAATGCCTTCGAGATGCGCACGCCCAGCTCTTCCTCGACGATGCGCTCGACGTCGGCGAAGGAAAACGGATCGAGGTTGTCCTGCAGCGACTCCAGGGCCAGGATGTATTCGTGCGGAACGATGTCGGGCCGCGTCGACAGCAGCTGACCGAACTTCACGTAGGTCGGCCCCATCTTCCGCAACGCCTCGGCAAACGCCTCGGCGCGCGCGCGAACGTCGGGCTCGATGACCTCGGTATCGTTCTCCGGCGGCGCGACGAGGAAATCCTGCGCCGACACGTTCATGCGGAAGTCTTTGCGCCCGTAGCGCGTGAAAAGGAGGAGGAGGTCGCGGTACGCACCGATGTTGCGGGTCTTGAGCATCGGTGACGGGCTGTGCAACGGGCGCGCCTTCGGCGAAGCCGTGTTGCTGGTTACTAGTTGCTGGTTGCTGGTGGTGCCTCGGTTTCAGGAAACGTGTGCGTAGCCACGACAAGGCACGAGGAACCAGCAACCCAGGCAACCAGCAACCTCTCTGTGCTAGCATTCGCAGACTTCTAGCAGTCCTTTCAAGGAGCATTTTTCCACCATGGCGAATTCCAGAACTCTCTTCACGTCGGAGTCTGTCACCGAAGGGCATCCCGACAAGATCGCGGACCAGATTTCCGACGCGATTCTCGACGCCGTCCTGGCCGAGGATCCGGTGGGCCGCGTGGCCTGCGAAACGCTGGTCACGACGGGCCTGGCGATGATCTCCGGCGAGATCACCACCAAGGTGTACGTCGACTTCCCGACCATCGTGCGCAGCACGATCCGCGAGATCGGCTACACCCGCGCCAAGTACGGCTTCGACAGCGAGACCTGCGCGGTCATCTCCTCGGTCGACCCGCAGTCGCCCGACATCGCCCAGGGCGTGGACACCGGCGGCGCGGGCGACCAGGGCCTGATGTTCGGATTCGCCGTGCGCGAGACGCCGGAGCTGATGCCGCTGCCGATCATGCTCGCGCACAAGCTCACGCGCCGCCTGACGGAGGTGCGCAAGAGCAACGAGCTCGACTTCCTCCGTCCCGACGGCAAGTCGCAGGTCACGGTCGAGTACGACGGCAAGCGCCCCGTGCGCGTCGAGGCCGTGGTCATCTCCACGCAGCACTCGCCGAACGTCAGCCACCGCGATCTCTCCGAGGCCGTCCTGGAGAAGGTCATCAAGCCGGTCGTGCCCGCGGAGCTGCTCGACAAGGGCACGAAGTACCACATCAACCCGACGGGCAAGTTCGTGATCGGCGGACCGCAGGGCGACACGGGCCTGACCGGCCGCAAGATCATCGTCGACACGTACGGCGGCCGCGGACGTCACGGCGGCGGCGCGTTCTCGGGCAAGGACCCCACGAAGGTCGATCGCTCGGCGTGCTACATGGCCCGCTACATCGCCAAGAACCTCGTGGCCGCGGGACTCGCGGACGAAGTCGAGGTGCAGCTGGCGTATGCGATCGGCGTGGCCGATCCGGTGTCGGTGTACGTCGACACGTTCGGCACGGGCAAAGTCGATCCGGACAAGATGGTGGATCTGGTGCGCGAGCACTTCCAGATGACGCCGCGCGGCATCATCGAGTCGTTGCAGTTGCGCCGCCCGATCTTCAAGAAGACCGCCGCCTACGGACACTTCGGCCGCAACGAGTCGGAGTTCACGTGGGAAGCAACGGACAAGGCCGATGCGCTCCGCGCCGCGGCGGGCGTCGAGGCCGTCGCAGTCTGACGCTTCGCTAGGAACGACGAAGGGCCTCCGGCGGCCGGGGCCACGGGCCCCGGACCCCGTTTGCGGGCCTT
>DATLBM010000600.1:0-5336 GCA_035526885.1 Thermoanaerobaculia bacterium
AGCAACGTATCCACCGGCGCGTAGTCATCCGTGAGCACCAGCGATCCGCGCGGCGGCGGGGCATCCTTCAACTCCGCGATCAGGCGCGGGAGCTCCGGCAGCCGCGCCGCCTGCGTCTTCGCGGCGCGGTCGCGGAGCACGTCCTTGCTCACGATCATCGGGAGGTTGCTGGCCAGCAGCTCGCCGCGCGTGCGCAGGACGTTCGGAAAGACGCTGCGCATCGTCGCGTGCAACGCCTCCATCAGCCGCGTGTTCGCGAATGCACAGTGGAAGTGCACGATGCCGGTCTCGCTCAGCCTCTTCGACACTTCGTCGAAGAACTCGCGCGTGACGAGGTGCGGCGGAATCGTGTCGCCGTAGCGGTTGGTGGAGTACGCGTCGATGACGATGAGGTCCCACGTCTTCTGCGTCTGGCGCAGGAACGTGCGTCCGTCGCTGATGTGAATGCGCAGGCGCGCGTCCGGCTTCACCGCGAAGTAGCGTTGGGCGACGTCGACGACCAGCGGATCGACGTCGACCACATCCACTTCCGCGTCGGGGTAGTAATGCGAGAACTGCCGCGCCGCCGTGCCGCCGCCCAGCCCGATCAGCAGAATGCGTTTCGCATCCGGCCGCAGCAGCCGGCCTATGTGAAACGCGTCGGTGTACCAGAGCCCCGGCCCGAACGGATCGGAGCGGCGCATGGTCGACTGGATGCCGACGTTGAAACGCAGATCGCGCATCGAGCCGTGATCGGTGACGACGACGTGGTGATACGCGCTGTCGCCCACGAACACCGGCTTCGGACCAACGGCTTCCACACGCGCGCGGAGCAGCAGGCTGCTCGCGAGGATGACGACCAGCGCGCCCGCCGCCACGAACGTGAATCGCGGCCGCACGCGCTGCGCGATGAGCACGATCACCGCGGTGATCAGCGTGGCCATGGCCACGAACGTGACCGTGCGCGCGATGCTGGCCAGCCAGTCGATCAGCAGAAACGCGGTGACGATGCTCCCGGCGATGCTGCCCGCCGTCGACAGCGCGGAGATGGATCCCGCCGTCGAGCCGCTCTGGCCGGTCGTCGTCGCGAACAGGCGGATCGCGATCGGCGACGTCGCCGCCAGCAGAAACGTGGGAATCGCGAACAGGATCATCGTCGCCAGAAACGCGTGCGTGCTCAGCGCGAATGACGACGACGCGATCCGCGGCGACAAGAGCTGATCGATGGCGGGCACGAACATCAGCGACGCCGCCGCGGCGACGAGCGTGGCCACGAGCGTGATCGCGCGCGGCCACCGGTCCCCCACCCTCCCGCCCGCCCAATACCCGGCGCTCATGGCCGCGAGAAACACGGCGATGACGGCGGTGGTCTCGCGCAACGCGGACCCGAACGTCTTCCTGATGATGCGAAAGGCGGCGATCTCCAGCGCCATGAGCAACGCGCCCGCCGCGAAGACGGCGAAGCGGAGCGCCAGGCGTTCGGAGAAGGACATGTGGGCGCGATTGTATGGGCGTGCGCTGCCAGCCAGGCGGCGAGGTACCATCGGAGGCGGTGGCGACGCGGCGGATGTACGGACCGTTCCACAGGCTGCAATCGGCCGAGGAGAATGAGCTCGTCGCGTCGACGGGCAAGGTGGGAGGCAGACCCGCACGCAATATCGCGGCGGGGTTGTTCCCGAAAGTAAAGGCATACGATGGGCCGCTGCCCGCAGGATTTACCGGTGTCGAATTCTTCACCGGCGTTGCGCCCGATGCGTGGCACGTACCCGGCTGTCCTGTCTGGAGCGGCCCGCGCGCCGGAGTGGAAAATTCGATCGATGACCCGGATCTCGTACTGATCGCCGTTACAATCGTCAAGCGAGTGGACTCATGAGACGCGCTGATCCGCAGGAACTTCGGGAAGATGCACGGCCGGCGGTGCTGCTTTCGCTGTCCGAACCTCGTCTGCGCGACCTTTTCCCCATTTCATTCAGCGCCATCGAGGACGGCATCGAGCCCGAGCCATCCATCGGAGCGCTGGTGCGTCTGGACTCCCGCCAGTATCTCGTCGTCACGTATGGAACCGTCACGCACCGCGCCACTCTGGCGTTCCCGCTGAGCGCGAACGTTCACGACGCTATCGAGGATCTGCGTCGCGAAGTTCCGATCTCTGATTCCGAGATTCTCTGGACCGCGGACGCCGCTCTGCCCCGCCGCGCCGGCGCGCGCTAGAACAAACGCGCCACCAGCGCCGCCACCGCCGTCTCCACGCGCAGAATGCGCGGCCCGAGCGACACCGGCACGAAGCCCGCCCGCTCGAACGATCCGATCTCTTCCGCGATGAAGCCTCCTTCCGGACCGATGGCCAGCGTCACTTCCCCCGAAACCGAGCGAGGGCATTCCGCCACCGCGCCGGGATGCGCAACGAGCGCGCGGCCGCGCGGCGTGAACGACTCGATGAACGGACGAAAGAGTCGGTGCAGAGTGATGGTGGGCAAACGAGTGTCGCGCGCTTGTTCCAATCCGAGGATCGATTGCTCGGAGAGGTTCTCCGACGACAGGCGCGGCGATTTCCAGTAGCTTTTCTCCACGCGCCAGGAGTTGATGAGATGAATCTCCTTCACCCCCAGCGACGTCGCGGAAGCAATCACGCGATTCAGGACTTTCGGCCGCGGCAGCGCGAGGATCAGCGTCAGCGGAAGCGCTGGCGGCGGCTCACGATCGAACGACACGGAAAGCTCGAGCGGCGACAGCGACGTCACCACGCCAGTGCCGATCGCGCCGCCGCAGAGACCGACGGTGAGTGCGTCTCCCACTGCCGCGCGATGCACGTTCGTCACGTGCGCGAGTCGCCGATCCATCAGGCGCACGCGGCCGTCCTCGATGAAGTCCGACTGGAACAACAGGATCAGATTCATGTTGATATGATCCCGCCCGCAATGGACATCACCACACGGAAAGCGGACGACGTGACCATCGTCGATTTCAAGGGCCGTCTGGCCATCGGCGTGAGCGACACGGTGCTGCCGCGCATCATCGGCGAGATTCTGGGCGACGGCACGAAGAAGATCCTCCTCAATCTCTCCGACATGGATTACATCGACAGCAACGGCCTCGGCGAGCTCGTGCAGGTGTTCCGCGAGTCGAAGCGCAACGGCGCATCGCTCCGCCTCCTCAAGCCGCACGACCGCGTGGCCAAGACCCTGCGCCTGACCAACCTCCTCCCGATGTTCACGGTGTACGACACCGAGGAGGATGCGTTGAAGGCATTCGCGACCTGATGGCGAATCGGTGGGACGCGTTCGCCGCGCGCGAGCCTTTCTTCGCCGTCCTCACCGAACCGCGGTTCCTGCGCGCGCGCATCAACGCCGCCGCCGAAGACGATTTCTTCCAGACCGGCGACGGATACGTGTCCGATCTGTACGCGACCGTGCTCGGGAGCGTGGCGCCGCACTTCGCTCCCTTGAGCGTCCTCGAGTACGGCTGCGGCGTCGGGCGTCTGCTGATCCCGTTCGCGCGGCGCGCGGAAAAAGTGACGGGCGTCGATGTGTCTCCGTCGATGCTCGAGCACGCGCGGCAGCACGCGGAGCGCGCCGGCGTGCGCAATTTCGAGCTGATCACGGCCGCCGATTTCGAGAACGACACGCGCACGTTCGATCTCGTGAACTGCTTCCTCGTCCTGCAACGCCTTCGCCGACAGGAAGGCCTGGCGCTGCTGCGCAAACTCATCGCACGCGTGCGGGACGGAGGCATCGGGGTCTTCCATCTCCCCTATCGCTCCCACGTCTCGCCGCTCGTGCGGCTGGCGCGCGATGCACGTGCGCGCGTGCCCGGCGTGAACGCGGCCTTCAACGTTGCGCGGGGCAAGTCCGCCGGCACGCCGCTCATCGAAAGCAACACGTACGACCTGAATGAGATCTTCGCAGTCCTGCAGCAGGAAAATTTTCACGCGCCGCATCTCGTGTTCACGCGCCACGGCGATCTGGACGGCGTGATCGTGCACGCGCTGAAAAAGTGGAGCGGCGGGGTTGAGCTCACGGAGGAAGAAGCGGCCGGCGAGCTGAAGCCCGCCGCTCCACCGGGCGACTTCATCGACGTGCGCAAGCTCATCGCCTCGACGTCGCCGGCGGAGCTCAATCGGACGGCCGAGGCGTACTTTGCGTCGCTGGAGAACTGGGAGCATCACCTGGCCAAGCCGTTCGCGCGCGTGGACGACACGCCGCAACTCCTGATCGCCCTCGGCACGGTGCTGCAGGGACTGCAGCTCACGCCGGGGATGACCGTGCTGGAGTTCGGCGCGGGGACGGGATGGCTGTCGCGATTCCTCACGCAGCTCGGCTGCCGCATGATCCTGCTCGACGTCGCCCCCACGGCGCTGGAGATCGCGAAGGATCTGTACCGTCGCCAGCCCGTGATCGGCGACCGTCCGGAGCCGCGCTTCCTGGTCTTCGACGGTCAACACATTGACCTTCCCGACGCGAGCGTGGATCGCATCCTCTGCTTCGACGCGTTCCATCACGCGCCGCAGCCCAACGACGTCCTGCGCGAGTTCGGCCGTGTGCTCAAGCCGCGCGGCATCGCCGCGTTCGCGGAGCCGGGTCCGCGCCACTCCACGACGCCGCAGTCGCAGTACGAGATGCGCACGTACGGCGTGGTGGAGGCGGACATCGACATCCACGCCATCTGGGACGCCGCCAAACGCCTCGGCTTCGTCGATCTGAAACTGGCCGCGTTCAACGTGCCGCCGTTCCACGTCTCGCTGCCGGAGTACGACGATCTCCTCGCGTCCGGCGAGACGTTCGGCAAGTGGGCGGAGCAGACGCGCTCGTTCCTGCACGACGCGCGAACGTTCTTCCTCACGAAAGCCGGCGCGGAGGAAGCGGACAGCCGCCGCACGGACGGCCTGCGCGCAGCGATCGAAGCAAAACTCGACGGCATGCGCGTGCACGCGACGGTGCGCAACGCCGGCAAAGCGAAATGGCTGGACTCGCACGAGCCCCACGGCGGCGTCGCCCTCGGCGCACACCTGCACGACGCACACGGCCAACTCGTGGACCTGGACTACTTCCGCACGGTCCTCCCGCGTCCACTGAGCCCCGGCGAGGAAGTGTCGATCGATTTCGAACTGCCGCCGCTGCAACCGGGGCGGTGGGTGGTGGAACTGGACTGCGTAGCGGAACGCGTCGCATGGTTCGCGCAGGTCGGCTCGACGCCCGCGCGGCTCGAGAGGGAGGTGTAGTCGCTTTCGCTGGGGCACGACGAGGGGCCTCCGGCGGCCGGGGCCACGGCCCCGGACCCCGTTTGCGGGCCAAGCCTCCGCGACACAAGTGTCGCGGAGGCTTGGCCTACCAGCGGGGTCCGGGGGCGAGCCCCCGGCC
>DATLBM010000601.1:0-3984 GCA_035526885.1 Thermoanaerobaculia bacterium
GAATACACGACGCATAAGCCCTCCTCATCCGGCTCTGCCGGCAGATGTTTGATGGGGAGGGCGCCCTCTACCTCGCGGTGTGACGGAAATGGCACTTATGCCACCCCTCCACCGAGTGCAGTGGAGTGCGCACGGCTGCTACGCGAGATCGTTCCACAACCGCGCGTACGTCTCGTAGCGCGCAGTATTGATCTCGCCGCTCTCCACGCGCTCCTTCACTTCGCAGTCCGGCTCGTGCACGTGCGTGCAGTCCGTGAAACGGCACGACTCCGCGGGCTCGGCGAACTCGGGGAAGTAATCGCGCAGCGTGTCGCGGTCGAGGTCCCACAGCCCGAACTCGCGGATCCCGGGCGTGTCGATGAGATACGTCCCGCCGCCGAAGTCGTAGAGCGTGGATGCGCTGGTGGTGTGGCGTCCGGTGCCGCGCTTGCGATGGAGCGTGTTGGTCGCGAGCAGCAGCTTTTCGTCGAGCGCGTTGAGGATGGAGGACTTGCCGACGCCGCTGTGTCCCACGAGCGCCGTCATCTTTCCCTCGACCTCGGTGCGCAGACGTTCCAGACCTTCGCCCGTTTTCGTCGAGCATCCGACGATGGGCACGCCCAAGCCGAGGTACGGAGCGAGTTTCTCGAGCTCGGCGTCGAGCTCGTCCGGCGTCAGCAGATCGACTTTGTTCACGCACAGCACCGGCTGCGCGCCGCCGCGCTGAATGGCGATCAGGTAGCGGTCGATGAGGCGCGGCCGCAGCACCGGCGCTTTGAGCGACACGACGTGAATGACGACGTCGACGTTCGCGGCGATGAGCCGCTGGCGATGCGCGTGCAGCGGATCCGGCCGCGCCAGGACGCTGTGCCGCGGCAGCACGTGCCGTACGCGCAGCACTCCGCCTTCGTCGTCGAGGATCACGCGGTCGCCGACGGCGAGCGCGCTCTTCTGCCGCACGGCCATGTCGGCGGGCACCATCACGTCGAGCTCGAGGCCGTCGCGGAAGACGCGGCATCGCGCCGAGGCGACGCTCATCACGATCGCTGCTTCGGCGGGATCGGCGTCGAACGCAACCGGCTCGATGGCGAGCATTTCGTCCTCGAGCGAGGCCTTGCGGCGCGCCTGGCCATGCTGATCGAGCATCGTTTCCCAGTTGTCCTCGGTCAGCCGCTGCGCGCCGGCGTCGCCTTTGTCTTTGTTGCGGAAGATGCGGCGGCGGGATTTCATGGACGCGTCCGACTATAGGTTACAATTTCCGAAATCGTCCTGAGGAGTCCCTGACAACGTGGAGAAACCGTTCGTTCTTCTGGCGGACGACAACGAGGCTACCTGCACGCTCATCCAGGCTCTGCTGCGGAGCCAGTTCGTCGTCGACGTCGCGCGCGACGGTCATGAAGCAATCGAGAAAGTGAAAAGCAGGCAGTACGCGGCGATTCTGCTCGACCTGCTCATGCCCATCGCCGACGGCTACGCCGTTCTCGATTTTCTCTCCAACGAACACGCGGACCTGCTCCGCCGCGTCCTGGTCGTGACGGCGTCCGTTTCGCCGCGCCAGATGGAGCGCCTGCGCAACTACCGCATCCACGGCGTGATCGCGAAACCGTTCGAGGTGGACGTGCTGCAGAACGCGGTGCGCCAGTGCGCCGGCATGACCGACGAGCCGTCCCTGCGGACGCCGCTGCTGTCGGGCGGGATGATTCTGCTGCTCGCGGAAGTGCTCCGGCAGGTGTGAGCCCCTACAACTTCAGCAGCGCGATCAGTGACGATCCGCCCAGGAGCGTTGCGTAGGCCATCGTCTCGAAGCCGCTGCGGTTGCGGATTTCCGCGCAGGCGCTGACCACGTCCGCGATCTCCAGCGGATCGAATGGCTTCTTCACGATGCCGTGCACTTTCGAAGTGTCCACGCGGTCGAGCACCTGTTTGCCCGCGCCGCTCACGATCAGCACCACGGGCGGGTTCGGATCCTGTCCGATTGAGTCGAGAACGCCGAAGCCGTCCACGCCGGGCATCATGATGTCGAGCAGCACCACCGCGTAGCGGTTCTGGCGGAGCATCTCGATGGCCATGACGCCGTCTGTCGCTTCGTCGATCTGCAGCGAGCGCAGCCGAAGTGCGGTGACCAGGATGCGGCGGATTTCGGGGTCGTCGTCGACGACCAGGACACGTCGTTCATGCTCGTTCATGCGCAGGCGCCGGAATACTGTGATTTGGTCATTCCAATGTCAACCTCAACCGGTTGCGGTTTCCTGAGCCCGCGATCGGCACGCGCAACAGCGCCTGAAGGGCCTGCTCGAACTCCGGCGCCGCCAGCGGCTGACTGTAGAGGTATCCCTGCATCTCCGCGCAATTCTCGCGCCGCAGAAAATCGAGCTGTTCCTCGGTCTCCACGCCTTCCGCGATGACTCGCAGGTTCAAAGCGCGCGCCATGGAGATCACCGCCGAGATGATGGCCGCGTCATCGGCGGTCAGATCGCGCACGAAATCCTGATCGATCTTCACCGTGTCGATCGGGAATCGCTTGAGGTAGCTGAGCGACGAGTAGCCGGTGCCGAAATCGTCGATGGAGATGCGGATGCCCATCTCCTTGAGGCGATTCAAAATCGACAGCGTGAGCTCGGCGTTCTGCATGGCCGTCGATTCCGTGATCTCCAGGTCGAGCAGTTGCGCCGGATAGCCGGTCTCCTGCAGCACGCTCTCCACCGTGGCCACGAGCTCGCGATCCGAGAACTGCCGCGGCGACAGATTGACCGCGATGCGCAGCCACGGATGTCCCGCGTCGTGCCAGAGCTTCATCTGGCGGCAGGCCGTGCGCAGCACCCACGCGCCGATGGGCACGATGAGCTGCGTCTCCTCGGCCAGCGGGATGAAATCCTCGGGTTGAATCAGTCCGCGCTCCGGATGCTGCCAGCGCACGAGCGCCTCCGCGCCCACGAGGCGGCCCGTGGCGATCTCCACCATCGGGTGATAGTGCACGACCAGCTCGTCCCGCTCGAGCGCGCGATGCAGCGCGCTCTCCATGGCCAGGCGCGCCTCCGCGGGCTGCGATTCGACGGAGCTCGCGAACTGGTAGTTGTCGCGTCCGAGCTCTTTGGCGCGATACATCGCCCGGTCCGCATTCTTCAGCAGCACCTCGGCATCCATCCCCTCCTCGGGAAAGACGGCGATGCCGATCGACGTCGTGACGTACAGCTCGTGCTCGTCGATGGAGACGGGATGGCGCACCGCCTCGAGCACTTTCTGCGCGACGAGCGAGGCGCTGCGGCGATCCGCGACTTCGCCGAGGAGGATCGTGAATTCGTCGCCGCCCATGCGCGCCACGGTGTCCTCGGCCCGCACGCACGTCACCAGCCGCGCGCCGATGGCCTGCAGCAAACGATCGCCGACCGTGTGCCCGAGCGTGTCGTTGACGAGCTTGAACTGATCGAGGTCCAGGAACATGACCGCGGTGAGCCGGCCCGTGCGCTTGACGTGCGCCAGCGCGAGCGCGATGCGGTCGCGGAACAGCAGCCGGTTCGGCAGCGCAGTCAGCGAGTCGTGATAGGCCTGATACTCGACCTGCTCCTGCGCGCGCTTGCGGTCGGTGATGTCGATGATCGTGCCTTCCATGACGTCTTCGTCGCGGAGGGTGACGTTCTCGAGGACCCACACCGTCGTGCCGTCGCGGCGGCGGAGGCGCAGCTCGAGGTTGCTGACCTGTTTCTGATCGCGGAGCTGCTGCACGATCCGGTCGCGCTCGGAGTCGTCGAAGTAGAAGTCGTTCGCGTTGTAGCCGAGGAGCTCTTCGCGCGTTTCGAAGCCGAAGAGACGTGCACACGCATCGTTGCAGTCCAGGATGCGGCCATCGGCCGTGCTGCGATAGACGCCGGCCAGGTTGCGCTCGAACAGCAGGCGGTAGCGCGCCTCGCTGTCCTTGCGATCGGAGACGTCGCGCGCCACGCCCTGCACGCCCACCGGTCTCCCGTCGCGATAGATCAGGCGCGTGCTCAGCTCGACCGGGATGCG
>DATLBM010000602.1:0-3246 GCA_035526885.1 Thermoanaerobaculia bacterium
GTAGGGCTCTTCCCATCGAAAGTCTTCAACTCCGGTCACATCGCAGGGGAGCGTCAGGTTCTCGCGGAGGTGTTCGACCCACAACTCAGCACCCTTGGACTCGTCGTCCACATCGCCGATGATCTCGTCAATTCTTCGAAAAGACGCGTCGAAGTCGATGTTCATCCCATAAGTGTAGCAACGGACACCGTTTCGCACACAGCATGAAGATCCGTGTCTGCCGAGTTCGGGGGACGCGCCCGATTTTCCACAACTCCCTTTCGCCGCGGCCGCTGACGTCGAGCCGCGTGTCGGAGTCGATTCGCATACGGCTCGTCGTCAGTTGGCGTGAGGCGAACTCAAATTCAGTGGGTTCCAGGCTGCCACGAAGCCAATGAAGGCGACCCGGAAAACCGCGCAAGCGGTTCGCCCGTGGTTAGTGGGCATATGGTGTCCGAGCGGAAGCTGCCGACCGGCAAATTGATGGTTCTGATCGGCATGTTCAGCAATCGAGCGGTGGGTGAGCTCGTCGAGACGGTGCTCGTGATGTTGCCCGATTTTGCGGGATGCACTCAGTATCGGGTATGAGACTACGCGTAGTTGGCGCCGCCCAACTTGCCGCTGCAGCCGTCGCGGCCCGGCTTCGGCCCGGCGCTGAAGCGCCTCGGCCGAACACCAGCGTCGCGGCGTCATGCAGATTGCAGATCGCGTGTTGCCGTCCGGCAGCGTACGCGGCGAGCGGCGTGCCGCTCGGACTTCGGCACGCGGGCCCCGGCCGCGCAGCTTAACGTGTGGTCCGTTGGGCAGACCGAGTTTCGTGCGGGTGTAGAATGCCTAAGTGAACCAGGATTCAGGCAATGTCGAAGACCGCGATCCCGTGACCGACCTGTACAAGGATGGCGTGGATCGAACTCTGCTCCGCGAGAACCTTCGACGATCGCCCGAGGAACGGCTACGCAATCTGCAAGGGCTTCAACGATTTGCGGCAGAGGCTCGGCGTGCCGGTGCAGCGTGGCGCGATAGAGACAAATGACACAATTCGAAGTCATTCTGGCGGCCCTGATGACGCAGCGCGTATCGTTTGTCATCATCGGAGGAATTGCCGCCACGCTGCATGGGTCTGCGCGGTTGACGAACGATCTTGACGTTGCATACGCGCGGTCGGCAGAAAACATTCAGCGGCTGGCAGCGGCACTGTCGCCGTTCGAGCCTTATCTCCGAGGTGCACCGGCCGGACTGCCGTTCCGGTTCGATGCGGCGACCATAAGTCGCGGCCTAAATTTTACGTTGCGCACGACCGCCGGTGACGTCGACGTGCTCGGCGAAGTGACAGGCGTGGGAGCGTATCAGGACGTTGAGCGCGAATCCATCGAGATGGAGTTTTTCGGCTCAACCTACAAGGTAATCAATCTGGATACGCTCATCCGTGCGAAGCGTGCCGCTGGTCGAGCGAAGGATCTCGAGGTGATTGCAGAACTCGAGGCCCTGCGGGAAGAACGAAAGCAACCGTCACCGTAACAGCAGCGGTCGGCGGTCAGGTTACGCGCAAACGACGTTGGGCGGACGGAAACTCGCGCGAATGCCGCGGGGACGAAACTGAATTCGGCGCCAGTTCACGATGCGGGACGAGCAGCGAAAGGTGATCGGACTGCCGCCGAAGACACCGGAGTAGGTAAACTCGCGCTCATGCGAGTTGCCACCGGATTGATGATGATGGTGTTGCTGGCCGCCTGCGCAAGCACGAGCGTTCCCGACACGGCCCCGGCACCCGAGTCCGAGGAGTTTCAGATCGAGGCCACGGTGCTGGCGGTGTACAACGTGGTGTCGGGGCCGGCGGGACGGCGCGACTGGAAGGTGTTCGAGGAGCTCTTCGCGCCCGATGCGCGCATCGTCACGGTGGAAGGCGGGAAGACGACGGTGCTCGCGCCGCACGACTACGCCGAGCACTTCAAGCCCATCCTCAATGAAAAGTCGGTGTTCGAGCATCCCGTCGCCACGCGCGTCGAGCGCGACGGCGACGTCGCGCAGGTATGGACGGCGTACGAAGCGCGCGCGACGGCCAGCCAGGAGAAGTTCGACGCCCGCGGCGTGGAAAGCTTCCAGCTCGTGAAGGTGAACGGCGCGTGGAAGGTGCAGTCGATCCTCCGGCAGCAGCAATGACGCTGGCGGTCGAGGGCATCACTGTGCGCCGCGGCGGACGCCTGCTGCTCGACGGCGTGTCGCTGCGCGCGGATCGCGGTGAGATCGTCGGCGTGATCGGTCCGAACGGGGCGGGGAAGACGACGCTCTTCGAAGCCGTCGCTGCGCGTGTTTCGTCGAGCACGTTGTTCTATCTGCCGGACCACATTCGCCCGTGGGCCGATCAGCGCGTGGCGTGGGCTCTGCGCTTTTTCGCGGGACTCTTCGACAAAAGCGAAGACCGCGACGCCATCGCCGCGCTGCAACTGGACTCGCTGCTGCAGCAACGCGTCGGGTCGCTGTCGAAAGGGGAAGCGAAGCGTTTCGCCATGGCGCTGGCGCTGTCGACGCCGCAGCCGGCGCTGCTCCTCGACGAGCCGTTCGACGGACTCGATTTCCGCCAGACGCGCGCGGCCATGGATCTGCTCCGCGCACGCGCCGCCGCGGGACGCACGCTCGTGCTCTCGATCCATCAGCTCACCGACGCCGCGCGCGTATGCGATCGCTTTCTCCTGCTCGATCACGGACGCGCGATCGCCGAGGGGGAGTTGTCCGCGCTGCGTACGCGCGTGAGCCAGCCGCAGGCAACGCTGGAAGAGGTGTTCCTTGCGCTCGAATGACCTGCGCGAGCTGTTCGGCTCGACGTCATTCGCGCTGCTGCTGCTCGTCGCGGGACCGCTGACGGGGATGAGCTTCATCGCCGCGGTGCACGCGTACGCAGAGGCGAGCAGCGGGATGGCTCTCGCGTCCGCGCTCTCTCCGCTCGACGGCATCCTCGTCCCCGCCCTCGGCGCGTACGATCTTCTGATCACGTTCCTGGTGCCGTTCGTGGCAATCCATCTGATCGCGAGCGAGAAGAGCTCCGGCGCGAACGTACTGCTCCTGCAATCGCCGCTGCGTTTGCGGGCGCAACTCGCCTCGAAACTGGCCGCGCTCCTCCTCGGACACACGCTGCGTTACATCGTGACGTGCGCAATCGCCATCGCCGCCGCGGCGCTGTTCGATGGCGCCGCCAGCGCCGCGATCGCGGTGCTGTCGTTCACGATCGGCACGTGGGCGCTAGACTTCTTCGCGACGGGCCGCGGCGGA
>DATLBM010000603.1:0-3928 GCA_035526885.1 Thermoanaerobaculia bacterium
CATCGCGACGGGCTGAAGCCCGTCGCCACGTTCCGCTGGCGCTCGTGGCCATCGCCGCCGTCGCCGCGATCCTCTTCGATTACGAGCCGCAGGCCACGCTGCTGCACGCGGGGATCGTGGCGGCGCTGTGTGTGGTCTGGCTGTTCGTCGATCACGAGTGGATGCCCGTCGCCATCACGATCGCCATGACGCTGCTCACCTTCGTCACCTTCGCGAAGCGCAGCGAAGTGCCGGTCTGGAAGTGGGACGACTCGCTGCGCACCGCCGGCGTGCTCGAGCCGCAGCGCCGCTACCTGGCGATGTACGACCTCGACGCCGTCATCGCCAAAGACGTGTACGGCCGCAACTCGCGCGGCCTGCACTCCGAGCTGCGTCCCGGCAACATGCCCATGCTCGCCGATCTGCACTTCATCAACGGCTACTCGCCGCTGGGGCTGGCCGCGTTGCGAAACGTCTTCGCGGTCGACGCGCACGGTCCGATGAAGGCGAAGCGCGCGGAGCTCTTTCTGCGCGACTACTCCGGTCCGCGCGATCTGCTGCATCAATTCGGCATCGACGGCCTGATCGTGCCCGAGCGCCTGGCCCTCGCGTACGCGACGACGCTGGCGAACAACGGCTGGACTCCCGTCGCGCGGATCGACGGCTGTCTCGTGCTGCATCGCGAGCGCATTCAGTCGCCCGTGTTCAAAGGCGTGTACGCGCTCAAGACCAGCGACGAGCGCAACGCGTATGCGGTCATGTTCGGCCGCGGTCTCGTGCTCTACGGCAAGGACGACAGCGGTGTGCTGAACTACGGCACGCGCGATCTCAAAACCGTCGAAGAGCGCCGCAACGAAACGCGCGTCCGCTTCGAAGACAAGGGACCGAACACGCTGCTCGTCTTCCGCCGCCCGTGGCTGCCCGGCTGGCGCGCCACCGTCGACGGCGAAGAAGTCCCCGTGCTGCGAGCGAACATGATCATGCCCGCCGTGGAGGTGCACGCCGACGGCTTCGACGTGCGGCTCTACTACCGTCCCGCTTCGCTGATCGCGGGACTGGCGATCGCCGCGCTGTCGCTGGCCGTCCTCGTCGCCGTGGCATTGAAGACGTAGTCGACGATGTAGAGCGGGCGGCGTTTCACCTCGAGATAGATGCGGCCGAGGTACTCGCCCATGATGCCGAGGATGATCAGGATCAGGCCGGAGAGAAAAAACAGGCCGACGCCGAGCGTGGCCACGCCGGGCATGGTCTTCTTCGGATAGCCGAAGAGGATCAGTCCCGTGGCCCGATTGACCAGCAGGTAAGCGCCAAGGATGAATGACGGGATGGCGATGATGAAGCCGAGGATGGACGCGAGCCGCAAAGGCACCATCGAGAAGCCGAGGAAGCCGTCGATGGCGAGCTTGAGCAGCTTCGAGACGTTGTAGCTCGGCTGGCCGCCGGCGCGCACGTGCCGCTCGTATTCGAGTCCGATCTGGCGGAAGCCCGCATACGCGCGCAGGCCGCGCACGAAGCGGATCTGCTCCGGGAACTGGAAGCGCAGCGCGTCCACGACTTTGCGGTCCATCACGCCGAAGTCGCCCGAGTCCACGGGGATGTCGATGTCGCTGACCAGATGCAGCGCGCGATAGAACATCGCGTACGCGCCGCGCAGCACGAGACCTTCCTTGCGCCCGCGGCGGATGCCGTACACGACCTCGTATCCCTCCCGCCACTTCGCCAGAAACCGCGCCAGCTCCTCGGGTGGATCCTGGAGATCGCCGTCCATGATCGCCACCACTTTGCCGCGCGCCTGTTCCAGGCCGGCGGAGATCGCCGCCTGATGTCCGAAGTTGCGCGAGAGCTTGACGATGCGCACGCGGGCGTCGTCGCGCGCGGCGTCCATCATCAGCGTGAGGGATTGATCGGTGGAGCCGTCGTCGACGAACACGAATTCGGCGTCATCGCCCCATGCATCCGCGGCCGCACGCAGGCGCTGCAGGAGCTTGGGAAACACTTCCTGCTCGTTGTGGACGGGGATCACAACCGAGATCACTGTGCGAGATTATAGAATCCGCCCCGCCATGGTCCCTGAACTGAAGATTGCGATCTACGCCGACGGTGCCGACGTGCGCGACATGGTCGCCGCGCGCGACGCCGGTCTCGTCAAAGGCTTCACCACCAATCCGACGCTGATGCGCAAGTCCGGCGTGACGGATTACGAGTCGTTCGCGCGCGAGGCGCTGGCGTCGACGGGCGGCATGCCCATCTCCTTCGAAGTCTTCGCCGACGACTTCGGCGAGATGGAGCGCCAGGCCAGGTCGATCGCCCAGTGGGGCGATGCCGTGTTCGTGAAGATCCCCGTGACCAACACGAAGGGCGAGCCCGCGTACGATCTGATCCGGCGTCTCTCGTCCGCGGGCGTGAAGCTGAACGTCACCGCCATCCTCACGCTCGACCAGGTGCGCGAAGTCGTGAACGCGCTCGACGCGAACACGCCCGCCATCGTCTCGGTCTTCGCGGGACGCATCGCCGACACGGGCCGCGATCCCGTTCCTCTCATGCGTGAAGCCAAGGCGATCTGCAGCGCGAAGCCGAAAGCGGAGCTGCTGTGGGCGTCACCGCGCGAGCTGCTGAACATCTTTCAGGCCGAGGAGTGCGGGTGCGACATCATCACGTGCACGAATGAGATCCTGAAGAAGCTGGCCATGGTCGGCAAGCCGCTCGATGAACTGTCGCTGGACACGGTGAAGATGTTCTTCAACGACGCCGCGGCGGCGGGATTCAAACTGTGATCGTGACGCGCACTCCGTTCCGCGTCACCCTCGGCGGTGGCGGCACGGACCTCCCTTCGTACTACTCGCAGCACGGCGGCTTCATCTTCGCGATGGGGCTCGACAAGTACATGTACGTGACGGTGAACCGTCCCACCGTCGGCTCGAAGATCCGCCTGCATTACTCGCAGAGCGAAGTGGTGGACGACGTGACCGAGCTGCGCCACGAGCTCGCGCGCGAGGCCCTGCGCGCGCACGGCATCCGCTACGGATTCGAAGTGGCCTCGATCGCCGATCTGCCCGCGGGCACGGGACTGGGCTCGTCGAGCTGCTATCTCGTCGGCCTGCTCAACGCGCTGCATCACGATCGGCGCGACTACGTGCCGCTGCAGGCGCTGGCCGAGGAGGCGTGTCACATCGAGCTCGACATCCTGAAGCAGCCGATCGGCAAGCAGGATCAGTACATGGCCGCGTACGGCGGACTGACGGTGCTGGAGATCGCGAAGGACGGCACGGTGGAAGTGCGGCAGCTGCGTCCGAGCCAGAGCGACATCGCGGAGTTCACCTCGCACACGCACATCTACTACACCGGCTCGCAGCGCGACGCGCGCGAGGTGCTGCAGGAGCAGAACGTGGCCATGCAGACGACGGACAACGTCAATCACGTGCGCGTCGAGGAGTCGCTCTCGCGCATCAAGGACCTCGGCTACCGCATCCTCGACGCCATCGAGGCCGGCAACTTCGACGCCTGGGGCCAGATGCTCGACGAGCACTGGCAGAACAAGAAGAAACTCTCGGGCAAGATCTCGCTGAAGAAAGTCGACCAGATCTACGAGGAAGTGCGCCAGCGCTTCGGAGTCCTCGGCGGCAAGATCATCGGCGCGGGCGGCGGCGGCTTTCTGATGTTGTACTGCGCCAGCCATCACGGGGATCTGGAGCGGTTCATGGAGTCGCAGGGCATGCCGCGCATGCACTACACGATCGAGCCCGAGGGGACCAAGGTCGTGGCGCAGATGGGGCACGGGTTTCTGTCGCCGCATCGGAGTATGTCGATGCAGGAGCCGGCGTGACCGCGGCTGCGCCGGGGAACGACCGGGGGGCCTCCCGCGGGCCGGCGCGGCCGGCAGCGCTGGTTGGCCCAGCCAGAACGCACGCCCTTCGCACTGAACACGGCTCTCGGCAGCCGCACGCGTTTC
>DATLBM010000604.1:0-10957 GCA_035526885.1 Thermoanaerobaculia bacterium
GGGGAGCTGGTGCCGGTGAACTTTCCCGGCCTGCCGCGGCTGACGCCGTTCCAGACCGAGATGATCGCCATGCACATGCTGCGCGGCGACCGCGAGCTCACGCGCACGCTGATGACCAACGGCTCGGTGGACCTCAGCTACTCCATCCCCCAGAAGACGCGCTTCCGCGTGAACATCTTCGCGCAGCGCGGCACGTACGCGATCGTGCTGCGCGTGATCCCCGAGGGAGTGCCGTCGCTGGAGTCGCTGAAGATGCCGAAAGAGCTGTGGAACGTGGCCAGGCTGAAGAACGGCATCGTGCTGGTGACCGGTCCGACGGGCTCGGGCAAGTCCACCACGCTGGCGGCGCTCATCAACGAGATCAACCACAACTGCGCGTACCACATCATCACCATCGAGGATCCGGTCGAGTACATGCACCGCCACGTGAAGTCGACGGTGAATCAGCGCGAGGTGGGCGCGGACACGCGCACGTTCTCGCTGGCCTTGCGCGCGGCGCTGCGGCAGGCGCCGAAGGTGATCCTCATCGGCGAGATGCGCGACGTGGAGACGATCGAGATCGCCATGGAAGCGGCGGAGACGGGACACCTCGTGCTGTCGACGCTGCATACCATCGACGCCACCAAGACCGTCGATCGCATCATCGGCGTCTTCCCGAAGGACCAGGAGCCGCAGATCCGCACGCGCCTCTCGCAGTCGTTCCGCTACGTGATCTCGCAGCGCCTGCTGCCGAAGATCGGCGGCGGCCGCATCGCGGCGCTGGAGATTCTGAAGTCGTCGATGCGCACGCGCGACTACGTCATGCGCGGCGAGAGCGAGGGACGCTCGCTCACCGACGCCATGCACGACGGTCTGGTGGACGGCATGCAGAGCTTCGACGACGAGATCGAAAAGCTCTGGCAGCAGCGCGTGATCTCGAAGGAGACCGCGCTCGCCTACGCCAGCAATCCCGTCAATCTGGCGCTGCGTTTAGGCGACGAGAATCTGAGCGCGCCGCCGGAGGAAGGCGAGTCGATGCTGTCGATGCTGGAGTGAATAGAGGCGAGCGATGAGAGATGAACGATGAGCGATGAGCGATGAGCGATGAGCGATGAACGATGAACGATGAGCTGGCGAAGATGACCGCTCCAAGCTCATCGCTCATCTCTCATCGTTCATCGCTCATCTCTCATCGTTCGTTCGGTTGATTGCGAGGAACCATGATCCGAATCACCTGCTCCAGCTGCCAGAAACCGCTTTCGCTCGACGAGACCAAGCTGCCGCCGCGCGAGGTGTCGTTCCCGTGCCCGGTGTGCAAGGCGAAGATCATCGTCGATGGGAGCAAGCTCGCCGCGCCCGCCGCCGAGACCGAGCCGGATGACGATCACGATCACGAGAACGAGCTTGGATCGAAAGCCATCATCGTGGGCACGGATGACGCGGCGCTGCGCAACGCGGCCAGGCTGGTCGGACTGCTGCCGGTCTATTACGCCGATCCCGCCCGCGCGCGCGAGTTCTATCTGCAGGAGTTCCCGCAGCTCGTGCTCGTCCATCCTGCGCAGATGGCCGCGCCGCCGCTGGAGCCGATGAATCCGATCATCTCTCTCGTGCCGAACGACCGCCGGAAGTCGTTCTTCGTGCTGGTCGCGGACGGCCTGCGCACGCTGGACGGCAACGCCGCGTTCCTGTACGGCGTGAACCTGGTCGTGGCGAAGAAAGACCTCGCGCAGTTCCCCGAGATCTATCGCGACGCGCACGCGGCGCACGAGCGTTTGTACGCAGGCATGAACGCGGTGCTGCGCGATCGCGCATAGCGCGCCCGCGGCGCGCGGTTGCTGTGTTGCTGGTTGCTGGTTCGAGGTGCGACGTCGTGACTGCACCTTGGCCGCGTGATGTGACCGTTTCACGCGCCGCACCAGCAACTAGAAACCAGCAACCAGCAACAAAAAACGGGCGCCCTGGGGCGCCCGTTTCCTATCTCGTTTCGTCGTACGAGAGAGAGACGCGGACTACTGGGACTGAATGCCTTCCGGGTACTCGACGAAGTTGCCGTTCGAGAACACGATGTCGCAGTCGAAGTTGCCGGTGACGATCGGTGCGGCGGTCGTGGTCACTTCCGTCGCTTCGTCCTTCTGGTCGGCGCCCAGCGACTCGATCGAGTAGCTGCGGTTCGTGAAGCCGATCTGGAACACCGTGCCCCAGCCGTCGTAGCGCGCGAACTTGCGCGTGTACGTCGGGACCAGCATCGTCTCAATCTTGCTCACGTCATCGGACGGAGCCGGCCACGTGATGTTGACGCCCGCGGCCGAGTACGAATTGGTGTCCGTGGCGCGAGCTTCCCACGCCGTGGCCACCGACCGCATGTCCGCCATGGACCGCTTCTGACGCGAGCGCTGAAGCGCCGTCAGAAGGTTGGGAATGGCGATTGCGGCCAGAATGCCGATGATCGCGACGACGATCAGCAGCTCGATCAGGGTAAAACCTTTTTGCTTCCTGTTCATTCAGGCCCTCCTTGATCGTCCCCTAAAGGCAATGCCAGTGCCACGAAAAGTCCTTGTATTTTCAACAACTTACCACCTGTTGTGACTGAATCATGACAAATGACGGCAGACGCTTGTGACAGTAATTGTCACTCCACCGCCCAAGCCTGCACCACCCGCCCCACGTACTCCACCCCGTCCACGAACGCCCCCACCGTGATCGACTCGTCCGGCCCGTGGATCGAAAGCGACTGCGCGTAGTTCACCAGGTACGGCGAGATCCCGTAGCAGGTGATCCCGCGCGGCCGCAGAAACCGCGCGTCGCTCGCCGAGCGGTAGAGCACCTGCACGCCCGCCGTGACGCCGTACCGCGCCTTGGCCTCGTCGCGCAGCAGCTCGAAGAGGCGCGTCTTCTCCGTCGACGCGGGCACCGGCCCCTCGCGCACGGGCACCGCGCGCACGACCGCACCCGCCGGCGCGATGGTCTGCTCCAGCCAGGCCACCCGCGCGTCGGGCTGCTCGTCGGGGAGATTGATCATCGTCACCAGCATCTCCCACTTGCCGTTGCGCTGCTCCGGCGGGCCGGTGGTGACGGTGTTCTGCACGAGGTCGCGATAGGTGGGCGGCAGCTTCCAGAAGCGCCCTTCGCGAATGGTCTTGTCGATGTCGGCCAGCATGTCGCCGTACTGCATGCGCGTCGGCGCGACCTGTTCGAAGTACGCGCGCACCGCGGGCACGACGCGTCCCGCCTCGCGCGGAAACATGAACGGCTCGAGGGCGATGCGCGCCGCGCGCAACGACTGGCGCGTGGGCGCCGAGATCACCGCGTGCACCATCTGCTTGCCCGCGATCTCGATCCCGAAATACGTCAGCCGGTCGCCGATCAACTCCGTGATCCCGCCCTCGGTGATCCCGAACGCCACGCCCTCAAATAGATCCGGCCGATGCGCGAGCAGCCACTGCATCCCCTCGCGGCTCCCGCGCTCTTCTTCCGCCGTGGCCAGAAACACGAGATCGTGCGCCGGCGCGCGCCCGCTCTTGGCGATGTCGACGAACGCCGCCAGCTGGCAGATGGCCAGTCCCTTCATGTCCAGAGTGCCGCGGCCGTACAGGCGATCGCCGCTGATCTGCGCGCCGAACGGCTGCGCGTTCCAGCCGTCGCCGGGCGCCACCACGTCGATGTGATTGAAGAGCAGCAGCGCGTTGCCGGGCTGGCGTCCCTTGATGCGCGCGTAGACGCTCAGCATCGAGGGCGCCGACTCGATGAGCTCCGCTTCGACGCCGTTCCTGCGCAGATACTCCGCCATCCACCGCGCCGCCCGCGCCACGCCTTCGGGCCTGGAAGTGTCGATGCGCACCAGCTCCTGCAGCGCGGTGACTTCGGGCGTGATCTTCAACGGCTTGGGGATGTAGCTCCTGTCGCTCTGCAGCGCCTTCTCCTCGGCGAGGTTCCAGCGCACGACGACGATGGCGATGGCCGCGACGATGAGGATGACGATGGCCGCGACGATGCGCTCGTGGCGATGGCGGCGCGGATCGACGACGCGGGTCATGACGTCCGTGCGATGCGCGAGGCGCGCATCCGGTTTCCAATCCGTCTGCCGATGAGGGCCAGCAGCGCCAGCACGCCGATGGCGGCTATGGAGAGCCGCAGCCCGTTCGCGGCCAGCGTGTTGCGATAGCGCATCTCCACGCGATGCGCGCCGTTCGGCACGATCACGCCCTGGAAGCCGATGTTCGTCACGAGCGGCGTGACGCGCCTGCCGTCGAGCGTGACGGTCCAGTACTTGTTCGGCGTCACGCTCATGACCAGGAAGCCGCGGCCCTGGCTCTCGACGTCGATGACGGCGGTGTTGTGCGATTCGCGCCAGCCGCGCACGACGCCGCGTCCGGGAACGAACGACGGAGCGTGCACGAACGCGACGGAATCCGTGTAGTCGCCGGCCGAGAGCTTCTTCACGAAATCGCGGCGGTCGGCGATGGTCAGAATCTGATCGGCGAAGTAGTACCGCGGGTGCTGTCCGACGTCCGTGAACTGGATGGCCACGGCCTTCTTCATGTTCTTCTTCACGCGCTTGCGCTCGGCGTCGAAGGGCTTGTACTCGCCGCGATAGCGCACGTTGCCCATGGCCATGAACGGGCGCCACCAGTCGGTGCGGCCGGAGCGCTTGACGTCCCACACGGAGTCGATGAGATCGATGGTGGGGAGGAGCGCGGTCTTGTCGTAGTCGCGCTCGTACATCATCTGAAATCCCTCGCCTGCGGGCGTCATGGGAAAGAGGCCGTTGCGCACGATCCAGTAGACCGCGTCGCCGGTCGAAAAGTATTTCTTGGCCGGATCGTCCTGGCCGTACCAGTCGGCCTCCATGAACATGCGCCAGCGGTCGCGGTCCTGCGGCAGCGCGCGCGCGCCCAAAGGCTCGTCGAGGAAGAACGAGGCGGGCATGCGCGGGTTCACCTGGTGCGTGACCGGCAGCACGTCGGCGAGGACGAAGGCCAGCATCAGCGCCAGCCACAGCGGCCGCCTGAGCGTGCGCACGGACCAGAGCAGCGCGAAGAGCACGCCGCCGCGGATGAACGCGATCACCCATCCCTGGCGCGACAGCTCCACCATCTTCGCAGCCGCTTTCGGCCCCTTCAGTCCCCACACCTTGATGAAGAGCTTCGCGTACCACGGCGTGAACGCGAAGATGGCCATCAGCAGCGCCACGACGGTCGTCGCGGCGATGAATCCCAGCGCCGCGTCGCGAACGGCGTCGTCGCCCTCCAGCATCCGGTCGAGGAGCTGCGACGCGAAGACGATCATCGCGAAGACCGCCACCAGGATGAACTTCTCCGGATAGCGGATCGACGTGGCCACGTGCAGGTCGTACAGCCAGCGCAGCAGCGGCGTGTGTCCGCCCAGGGCGATGAGCGAGGAGAAGAGGCAGAGCAGGAGCACGAAGCGGCCGCCGCGCGGGCGCACGAAGATCGCGCCCGCGGCCAGCGCCGTCACCAGCAGGCCGCAGTAGATGTTGAACAGGAACGGCGATCCCATCCCGGGATACAGCCCGCCGCCCCAGTACCACATCACGCGATCGATGGAGATGTGGCCGAGGAAGTTCGGGTAGATGAGCTCCGCGAACTTGGCCCAGGGAAAGCTCCACGCGCTGACGAGGGAGTAATCGAACGTGCGCGAGCGCGCGGACTCGCCGACGTGATCGAGCGCGGGAATCATCTGCGCCGCGCCGACGAGAATCGCCGAGCCGGAGATGATGCCGATGAACATCACCCGCGCCAGCATCTCCGGAATCGCCTGCACGCGCGGATGGCCCCAGTCGCGCACGGCGTACCAGCCGCGATAGAGCGCGTACATGCCGATGAGCAGGCCGGTCTGCATGACCGTCGTCGGCTCGGCGACGAGGAACTGCATCCCCAGAAAGAGCGACGAGAGCGCAAAGTCGCGCACGTTCGGCCGCAGGAGAAACTTGCGCACGAACAGACACGTGAGCGGCAGCCACGCCGCGCAGAAGAGAATCGGCAGCAGATTGATGTACGAGAGATACAGGCCGCCCAGGCCGAACACCAGCGCGCCGAAGAACGACGCGGGCACGCGCAGCTCCATCGATCGCAAGAGCGCGTACATGCCGATCAGGCCGATGTAGATGTGCACCAGGATGTGCAGGCGGTAGCCGAAGTCGTAACTGGGCAGGAGGATCAGCCAGGTGAAGGGGTAGAAGACTTCGTGCTCGGGGTTCGCGGCGATGGGCTGTCCGGCGGAGAAGGCGCGGTTCCAGTACGGGAACTCGCCGTCCTGCACGATCACGCGGAGCACTTGCTTGGTCGGGTAGTAGTAGCGCGTGAGATCGCGCATGTAGAAGTTGTCCGTCCCGGCCAGCACGTCGATGAAGAACAGCGTGGCGATGAGGGAGAGAAGCGCGATCGCGAGGAGATCGTGTCGCCGGGCTCGAGTCACAGGCGGCGCATTGTAATGAACGCCAGCGCGAGGAGCGAGAGCAGCGACACGCCGGCACCGATGCCCACGAGCGGATTGCGGTACCTCATCTCCACGACGTGCCGTCCCGCCGCCGGCACGATCACGCCCTGGAATCCCACGTTCACGCGCAGCGCCTCCGCGTCCGCGCCGTCGACCGTGATCCGCCAGTACTTGTGAGGCGTGACGCTCATGACCAGCAGAGCGCGCCCTTCGGTCTCGACGACGATGCGCGCGGTGTTCGCGGTCTCGCGAACCTGCCGCACGACGCCGCGCGCGGGGGCAAATGTGGCGACGGGCTTCAGCCCGTCGCGATGTCGATCCTGCGACGGGCTGAAAGCCCGTCGCCACATTTGCTGTTGCACGTACGCATCGCCGCGCGTGGACCTGGCGGTGGCGAGATGTCCGGCAAAGTCTTCCAGTCCGCGAATGGCGATGACGCGATCGGCGAACGAGTACCGAGGGTTGTCGCCGAGGGTGGCCACGTGGACGGGCTGGACGCGGCGGCGGTCGCCATCGACGGCGGCCAGTGCGCGCCGCGGATCGTCGTACGTACCGAGAAAGCGCGCGTTGGCCATCGGCGCGATGAGCGCCGGCCAGTCGGGACGCCCGAACGCCAGCCAATGCGCGATCTCCACGAAGTCCGTCGTCGCCTGCAGCTCGGTCTGGTCGTAGTCGACTTCCATCACCGTGCGAATGCCCCAGCGCGCGGGCATCATCGGGCGCATGGCGTTGCGGCGAATCCAGTACAAGTCCGTGCCCACGGTGAACGGACGAAAGGCCACATCCTGCGTCTGCCATTCGATGGCATGCAGCAAACGCCACGGAGTCCGATTCGCCGGGAGTCTCGTCGCCAGCACCGGCGCCTCGGACAGATACGACGCGGGCATGCGCGGCGCGATTTCGGGAAAGCCCAGTCCGAGATCGAGCAACACGAACACGGTCGCCAGCGCGATCCACACGCGTCGCCGCGTGAGGTTGACGTTGCGCAGCAGCACCGCCAGCAGCGCGGCGAAGAGCAGGGCCACGATCCACGACGCGCGCGCGCGGGCCAGCATGGCCGGCAGTTCGTACGGCCGCGGCGCGAAGGTCTTCGCAAAGAGCTCCGGCCACACGAACACGATGCCAGCGAAGATCGCGGCCAGGATTCCGATCGCGATCGAGACGCGCGTCGCGGCGCGGCGCACGCGTTCATCTCCGGCCAGGACCTGATCGAAGACGCGCGCGGCGAAGACGGTGGCCGCGAAGACGCCCATCAACAGATACTTTTCGGGATAGCGCACCGAGCGCGCCAGGCCCGCGTCGTAGAGCCAGCGCCAGAGCGGCGTGTGCGATCCGAGCGCGAGCAGCCACGAGACTCCGAGAATCGACGCCGTCAGCACTGCGCCCCGCACGCGCGTGACGAAGCCGGCGATGAGCATCACGGCGATGAGCAGTCCCGGATAGATGCTCATGAAAAACGGCGTGGCGCGGTCGTAGAGCGTCGCGCCCCAGTAGAGATTGCGATCCGGATCGTGATGTCCGAGAAAGTTCGGGAAGATCAACTCGCCGACGCGCGCGAAGGGCGCGCTCCACGTGGTCACGACCTCGTACGTGAAGCCGCGCGCGCGCACGGAATCGGCGGCGTGATCGATCGCAGGGAGGAACATCACCGCCGCCACGCAAAGCGCTGCGATGGAGATCAACGCGACGCGCAGCAGCGGACGCGCGCTCTTCTCGCGAATGCCGGCCGCGATGGCGTACGCGCCGAGGAGGAAGCCGGTCTGGGCGATGGTGGTGGGCTCGCCGACCAGCATCTGCAGGCCGAGGGACAGCGCGGCGAACGCGAAGTCGCGCGGACGCTTTTCGATGAGGAAGCGGCGCGTGAACAGACAGGTCAGCGGCAGCCAGGCCAGCACGAACAGGATCGGCAACAGCGTGAGCGACGACAACACGACGCCGCCCATCGCGAATGAAAGCGCGCCGATGAACGCCGCGAACGCGGACGTGCGCATCGAGCGCAACAGCGCGTACATCGTCCACGCGGAGATGGCGACGTGCAGCACGAGCAGCAGCCGGAATCCGAAGTCGTAGCTCGGCAGAAGAATGAGCCACGTCAGCGGATAAAAGACTTCGTGCTCGGGATTCGCGGCCATGGGCTGGCCCGCGGCGAGAAGCGGATTCCAGTACGGGAATTCGCCGCCGCGCACGATCTCGCGCAGCACGTGCTTGGCGGGGTAGTAGTAATGAGAGATGTCGCGCAGAAAAAGCGCGTTGGTACCGGCCAGGACGTCGATGAAGAAGAGGGCGACGATGGCGGTCAGGATCGCCAGCGCGAGAAGGTCGGTGCGACGCTCGCGGCTCACGTCACGTCGCGGCCGTTGCCGCGGTCCGCGAAGGAGCGCGGTCGCGGAAGATCGGATGGCTCCAGATCTTCTTTTTGTGCAGCTTGTAGAAGACCATGGTCTTCAGAATCCCGAGCCCGTAACGCACGCCTCTCCAGAATCCCACCTGCGAAGCCTCGTCGAAGTACCGCGTCCGGATCGGCACCTCGGTGATCTTCAAGCCCTTGGCGACGGCCTGCGCGATGATCTGCGTGTCGAAGACGAAGTTGTCGGAGTTGGCTTCGAAGTTCACCGTTTCCAGGAAGCGCTTCGTGTACGCGCGGAAGCCGGAGTGGTACTCGGAGAGATACACGTAGAACGTCGCGTTCTCGATCATCGTGAGAAAGAGATTCGCGAAGTACTTCCACTTCGGCATGCCGCCCTCGATGGGGCGCCCGCCGAGCATGCGCGAGCCGAACACCGCGTCCGCGTCGCCGCGCAGCAGAGGCTTCACCAGCTCGGGGATGATGGTCGGATCGTATTGATGGTCGGGGTGGACCATGACCATGATCTCCCCGCCCAGTTCGTCCATCGCGGTGCGATAGCACGTCTTCTGATTGCCGCCGTAGCCGCGGTTTTGCTGGTGCACGACGGTGTGCAGGCCGAGCTCGCGCGAGACCTCGACGGTGCGGTCCTTCGAGCAGTCGTCGACGAGCAAAATCTCGTCGACCCATTCCTTCGGAATGTCATCGTAAGTGGGCCGCAACGTGCGCTCCGCGTTGTATGCGGGAAGTACGGCGATGACTTTCTTTTCGTGCAGGGGCATGGCAGAGGCGCGGAGGATAGCATGAGGCTATCGCGCGCGAATGCCGAGGCCGAGCAATGCCAGCGCGGTCACGATGGAGACCGCGCCGCCGATCGCGAAAAGGGGATTGCGATAGCGCATCTCGACGAGGTGACGTCCCGCCGGCACGTCCACGCTCTGGAAGCCGATGTTGGCGATCCGCGGCGCCGCGTCCCGCCCGTCGACGGTCACGCGCCAGTACTTGTGCGGGGTCACGCTCATGTACAACGCGTCGTTGCCTGACGCGTCGACGTCGATGCGCGCGGTGTTCGGCGTCTCGCGCACGCCGCGCACGACGCCGAAGTGCATCGAGTAGCGCGGCGACGGCGGCAGATCGATGAGGCGCACGGGCTCGTCGAGATTCGGCGGCTGATTGAAGACCGCGACGGCACAGACGTTGGCCGCGCGCGCGGCCTGCTCCAGCCACCAAGGATCTTTTTTGCTCATGGCCCACACGGCGTCGACGAAGTCGGCGCTGGGAAGCAGCGACGAGCGTTCGAGATCGGGCTCGATGACTGTGGGGATGCCCCACGACGCGGGCATCATCGGATACATCGCCGCACGGTGCGTTTCGTACAGGCCGGCCCGCTGCGATTGATACGCGCCGCCGGGTTGCCACGCGGCGACGTGCAGCAGACGGCAGTCGCTGTGCCGCGCCTTGAACGCGGTCGCGATCCGCGGCTCCTCTTCAAAGTACGCCCGCGGCATGCGCGGCGCGATCTCGGGAACGAGCACGCCGAGGTCGAACAGCACGAGCGCGCCGACGAGGGCGAGCCACACGGGACGGCGCGCGCCGGTCACGTTGCGCATCAGAACGAAAAGCGCCAACGCTTTCACGGAAGCGAGCGACCAGCTCGAGCGCGACGCGGGGAGCATCTCCGCGACCATGGTGGCGTTGGGATTCCAGACGCGCAGAAACAGCGGCGCGTGGAATGGCGTCATGGCGAACAGTGCGATGGCCATGAGCACGAGGAACGCGACCGTGGCGGTTCGCTTCGCCGCGCGAATCACCCCTTCATCATTCGCGAGGATGCGATCGAGCGTGAGCGCGCCGAACACGATCAGCGCGAAGAGTCCCATCAGGATGAACTTCTCGGGATAGCGGACCGATCGCGCCAGTCCGAGCTTGTACAAAAGACGCCAGAGCGGAGTGTGGCCCCCGAGCGCGAGGACGATCGACAGCGCCACGACGATGCCCGTGACGCGGCGGCCACGCACTCCCGCGATCATGCCGGCGATGGCGAGCAGCGTCATGAGCAGACCCGGATAGATCGAGCGCACGAACGGCACTCCGCGGCCGCCATACAGCGGCGAGCCCCAGTACACGGCGCGGCCGTTGAGCAGTTGATGTCCGAGAACGTTGGGATTGACGAATTCG
>DATLBM010000605.1:0-3626 GCA_035526885.1 Thermoanaerobaculia bacterium
ACGGGCGTGGGGCTCTCGCTGTCGATGCAGGAGACGGATGCCATCGCGGTCGTCTTCTTCGGCGACGGCGCCGCGACGGAAGGCATCTTCCACGAAGCGCTGAATCTCGCCGCCGTGTGGAATCTGCCCGTGCTCTTCGTCTGCGAGAACAACCAGTGGCAGGCGTACGTGCATCGCAGGGAGACGATGCTCACGGATCACGTGAGCGAATGGGCCAGGCCGTACGGCATGCCCGCGAAGACGGTCGACGGCAACGACGTCGAGGCCGTGAGCGCCGCCGCGCGCGAGGCCGTCGACTACGTACGCACGAACCGCAAACCGTACTTTCTCGAGACGTACACGTATCGCACGCGCGGCCACATGGAGCCGGACGATCAGGCGTACGTCGACAAGACCGAGCTCGCGGCGTGGAAGGCGCGCGATCCGATCGCGGCGCTGGAGTCGCGCCTTTCCTACGAGGAGGTCGCGGAGATGCAGGACCGCGTGCGGCGCACCATCGAGTCCGCGGCGGCGTTCGCCGAGGCCTCGCCGTATCCCTCTTTCGACGAGATGACCACCGACGTGTACGCGTGAGGATGACTGCAATGACGACGATGACCGTGGATCAGGCACTGACCGAAGCACTGGCCGAGGAGATGCGCCGCGACGCGAGCGTGATCGCGTTCGGCGAAGGCGTGGCGACGAAAAACTACAAACTGGTCGAGGAGTTCGGCGCGAAGCGCATCCGCAACACGCCGCTCGCGGAAGGCATCATCGCCGGCACGGCCGCCGGCGCCGCGGCCACGGGCCTGCGCCCCGTGATCGATCTGCTCTTCGCGCCGTTCCTCACGTTCGCGATGGACGAACTGGTGAACAGCGCGGGCAAGCTGCGCTACCTCTCGGGCGGACAGTTCAAGTTCCCGCTCGTGGCCATGACGCGCACGGGCAGCGGCTGGGGCGTGGGCGCGCAGCACAACCACAACGTGGAGTCGTGGTTCGTGAACACGCCGGGACTGAAGGTGGTCATGCCGTCGACGGCGGCGGATTTCAAGGGACTGCTCAAGAGCGCCATCCGCGACGACAACCCGGTGATGTTCTTCACCGACATCGGCCTGATGTACGCGCCGGGCGAAGTGCCGGACGGCGATCACGTGGTGCCGATCGGCAAGGCGGCCGTGCGCCGCGAGGGGAGCGACGTGACGCTGATCTCGTACGCGAAGACGGTGCACACCTGCCTCACCGCCGCTTCCGCGCTCGCGGAGTCGGGCGTCGACGCGGAGGTGATCGACCTGCGCTCGCTCAAACCGCTCGACGAGGAAACGATCCTGGCGTCGGTACGCAAGACCGGGCGCGCGGTGGTCGTGCACGAGGCGGCGGGACCGTGCGGCGTCGGCGCGGAGATCGCAGCCATTCTGGCGGAGAAGGCGTTCGCCTCGCTGAAGGCGCCGGTGGTGCGGCTCACCGGACCCGACGCGCCGGCGCCGGCGAGCTTTCCGCTGGAGGCGGCGTTCGCGCCGAGCGTGGAGATGATCGTGAAGGCGGTGACATTCTGAGCGGAGCGCAGCGGAGTCGAAGGACCTTCTACGCTGCGTGGCGCGGCGGAAGGTCCCTCGACCGTCCTCCGCTTCGCTCCGGCGGCTCGGGATGACACCTGCGGAGCGCGGCGCGTGTCATCCTGAGCGGAGCGCAGCGGAGTCGAAGGACCTTCCCCGCTGCGTGGCGTGCTGGAAGGTCCCTCGACTTCGCTCGGGATGACACGCTGATCACAATTGCGGCTTCAGCCAATCCGCGAACCACTCCTTCACGCGCTCTCCCCACGGCCGCTTCAGCCAGCGGCCGCGGGTCACCTCCTCGCTGCGGGCGAGGTCCTCGAAGAACATCTGCTCCATCTGCGCGGCGATGCCTTCGTCGTAGATGTTCACGTTGACCTCGTCGTTGAGGCGGAAGGAGCGCTCGTCGAAATTCGATGACCCGATGGTGGTCCACACGCCGTCCACGACCATGGTCTTGGCGTGCATCATCGTGGGCTGGTACTCGAAGATGCGGATGCCGCGGCGGAGCATGCCGCCGTACAGCAGGCGTCCGGCGTGGCGCACGATGGGCACGTCCGTGAACTCGCCGGGGACGATGATGCGCACGTCCACGCCGCGGCGCACGGCGCCTTCCAGCGCGCGCGTGGTGTCGCGGTCGGGGACGAAATACGCGCTGTTGATGTAGATCGACTTCTTCGCCGAGACGATGGAGATGATGTAGAGCAGCTTGGCCGTCGACGATCCCTCGCTGGGCGACGACTTCACCACCTGCGCGATGCACGTGCCGCGCGGCGGGACCTGCGGGAAGTAGTCCAGTCCCGTGAGCAGCTCGCCGCGCGACTTGACCCAGTTGTCGAGAAACGCGAACTGCATCTGCGTGACCACCGGCCCTTCGATGCGCACCACCGTCTCGCGCCAGTGATTCTTCGAGTCGGCGTCGCCGAGCCAGTCGTCCGCGATGCCTACGCCGCCACAGAATCCCACCTCGCCGTCGGCGACGAGCAGCTTGCGATGCGTGCGGTGATTGACGCGCGAGAGCGTGTACCAGCGAAGCGGGTGATACCACTCCACCTGCACGCCGTTCCGGATCAGAAAGTCGGTGAGGTTCTCGGACATCTGCGCCGAGCCGACGGCGTCCAGCACGACGTTCACCTTCACGCCCGCCCGGGCTCGCTCGGCCAGCGCCTCCGCGAACTGGCGCCCGATCGCGCCGTCCCAGTAAATGTAGAACTCGAGATTGATGGTGCGCTTCGCGCCGCGGATGGCGGACAGCATCGACGGGAAGATGCGCACGCCGTTCTTCAGCACCTCGACCTTGTTGTGCTCGGACATCGCGGTGCCGGTCAGCGCGTGCATGGTCTGCAGGAACGCGAGGTCGCGCACGCCGAACTGATGGCGCATGTGGTAGCGCATCGGTATGCGGCGCCGCACCACCGGCAGCGCCGTGCGGCCCGGATAGCGCGGCGGCTTGCGTCGGCGCAGGAAGATCAAAACAGCGGCCTCTGTCCGATGACCCACAGCCCCAGCGAGATCACGCCGATGAAAATCAGCACGGCCATCGCGATCACCAGCAGCACGATCAGCGTGGCCGCGAAGGCGATGGCGGCGAAGGATCGCGGAGGCCGGCGCCGGTCGCGATGCTTTTCCAGCAGCCGTAGATTCTTGACATTCTCCTCGTAGAGAAAGTCGAACACGTCGCCGGCTACCGGCACCGCGCCGAACAGCAGGTCGATGCCGATGTTGAGCAGCATGCGCATGATGATGCGCGTGGGCACGCGATGCCGCAGCGCGCCGATGACGATCCACGTCGACAGAACGCCGCCGATGATGTCGCCGACACCGGGGATCAATCCGATGATCGCATCCAGCCCCACCTTCACCGGCGTGCCGGGAATGGAGAACGCTTCGTCCATGAAGTAGGCGAAGCGGCGCATGGCCACGAGATCGCGCGGCAGTTTCTCGTCAGGCTCGACGACGTCGGGGATGTGAACTCTGTCAGGCACGCTCGACCATTATGCAAGGCACGCGCAGGGGCACGTGCTGCGGCGACGGTCACGGGGAAACGACCGGGGCCTCCGGCGGGCCGGCCCGGCCGGCAGCGCTTGTTGGCCCAGC
>DATLBM010000606.1:0-9492 GCA_035526885.1 Thermoanaerobaculia bacterium
CGCCTCGGTCTGCGGCAGGAACTCGTGCAGCGGCGGATCGAGGAGGCGCACGGTGACGGGCATGCCCGCGAGCTCGCGGAAGATGCCTTCGAAATCCGCGGCCTGGAACGGCAGCAATTCGTCGAGCGCCTTGCGGCGGCCAGCCTCGTTGCGGGCCAGGATCATCTCGCGCACCTTCAGCACGCGCTCCTCGGCGAAGAACATATGCTCCGTGCGGCACAGGCCGATGCCGTGTGCGCCGAAGAGGCGCGCCACGCGCGCGTCATTCGGCGTGTCCGCGTTGGTGCGGATGCCGAGGGTGCGGATCTCGTCGGCCCACTTCAGGAGGCGGTCGAAGTTGCGATAGATCTCCGAGTCCTCCGGCTTCATCGATCCTTCGAGCAGCACCTGCACGATCTCGGAGGGACGCGTGGACAGCTTGCCGCCGATCACTTCGCCGGTGGTGCCGTCGATCGAAACCCAATCGCCTTCCTCGAGCGGCTCGTGGCCTTCGCTGCGCAGCTCGCCCTTCTGGTAGTCGACCTTGAGCGAGCCCGCGCCGACGATGCACGGACGTCCCATACCGCGCGCGACGACGGCCGCGTGCGAAGTGAGCCCGCCGCGCGTCGTGAGGATGCCCGCCGCACTGTGCATGCCGGCGATGTCCTCAGGCGACGTCTCGATGCGCACGAGGATGACCGGATCATCCTTGGCCATGGATACCGCGTGCTCGGCGTTGAAGGCGATGCGTCCGGTCGCGGCGCCGGGACCGGCGGGCAGCCCGCGTCCGAGCATGCGCCCGCCCTTCAGCACTTTTTCTTTTTCGGCGGCATCGAACACCGGCGCGAGGAGCTGCGTGATCTGTCCCGCCTCGACGCGCTCCACCGCTTCCTGATGCGTGATCAGCTCTTCGTCGACCATGTCGCAGGCGATCTTCACCGCCGCGAATCCGGTGCGCTTGCCCGTGCGCGTCTGCAGCAGATAGAGCTTGCGCGACTGGATGGTGAACTCGATGTCCTGCATGTCGCGATAGTGCGACTCGAGTTTCTTGTACACGCCGACGAGCTGCTCGTAGACGTCGGGCAGCGTCTCTTCGAGCGATTTCTCGTCGCCGACCACCTGCGCTTTGGAAATGGGCAGCGGCGTGCGAATGCCCGCCACGACGTCCTCGCCCTGCGCGTTCGCCAGGTACTCGCCGAAGAACTTGTGCTCGCCCGTGGACGGATTGCGCGTGAACGCCACGCCGGTCGCGCAGTCGTCGCCCATGTTGCCGAACACCATCGACTGCACGTTCACCGCGGTGCCCCAATCGTCGGGGATGCCGTTCAGCTTTCGATAGGTGATGGCGCGCTGGTTGTTCCAGGAGTTGAACACGGCGCCGATCGCGCCCCACAGCTGATCGTTCACGTCCTGCGGGAAGTCGCGGCTGCCGCGCTCGCGCACGATGTTTTTGTAGGTCGATACGAGCTCGCGCAGGCCGCTCGCGGGAATCTCCGCGTCCGTCTTCACGCCTGCACGGTCGCGTAGCGCGAAGAGCTCGTGCTCGAAGTGCTCACGATCGATCTCCAGCACGACGTCCGAATACATCTGGATGAAGCGGCGATAGGAATCGAGCGCGAAACGCTCGTCGCCCGACGATTGCGCGAGTCCCTGCACGGTCTCGTCATTGAGGCCGAGGTTGAGAATCGTGTCCATCATGCCGGGCATCGATGCGCGCGCGCCGCTGCGCACGGAGACGAGGAGCGGCTTCTGGCGATCGCCGAATTTGCGGCCGACGGAGGCTTCGACTCTGGCGAGGTTTTCCGCGACGGCCTGCTGCAGCTCGGGCGGATAGGTTTTGTCGTGTTCGTAAAAGTACGTGCAGACGCCGGTGGAGATGGTGAAGCCGGGCGGCACGGGGACGCCGATGTTGGTCATCTCGGCGAGGCCCGCGCCTTTTCCGCCCAGGACGTCTTTCATCTTCGCGTTCCCCTCGGCGTGTCCATCGCCGAAGTAGTAGACGTACGTCATAGCGCCGGGATTATGTTCCAAGTGAGAGCTCCACGCGGCTGGCAAGAAGTCGTTGGATGGTGGTGTAGATCGAGGGTCCGGCCCAGTCGCTTCCGGCCGCGACGAACTCGATGCGATCGACGTTCACCCCTCGCGCGCGCAACGCAGCGCGCAGCGATTCGATCCGCGCCGCGGTGTGCTTGCGATTCTCTTCCGCGGTGTCGTAGCGAAGCTCGTGGCTGATGATGCGGGCTTTTTGTTCGCGAAGCAGCGGCACGATGGCATCGAGCTGCGCGGCGCTGAGGCTTTCGACGAGCTTGTCATTGGGGTCGAAGACCAGCCCATAAAGGCTCATAGGTCGTATAGGACCTATAGGACCTATACGACCTATAGGCCCACCGCACTTCACCCCGAACCACGCATCCGCCGCGTTGCGCACGTCAAACTCCTCGTAGATGCGCATGCCCGTGAGGTGCGCGCCGTCCGGCGTGCGCGTGAGCGCGGCGTAGCCCCAGGACGGGCCCTGCTGCCACATCGCCAGCGCCACGCGATTGTCGGTGCCGCCGTCGATGAAGATGGGCGTTTTGGCCTCGATGATGCCCGTGATGCGCGCGCCCTCCTGACGGATGTCCGCGCGCAGACCGTTGATCGTCCAGCAGCCCGTGAACGGCGGCGTTGCGGGAGGCGCCACCTCGTTGCCGATCGCGTGAAAGTTGCGCACGCGCACGTAGTACTTTTCCTTTTCGAGAGAGCGCACGCGGATGTATTGCGCGACGACTTCCTGCACCGGCCAGAGCTGACGCGAGTCCGTGTTCGCCGGCTCGACGGTGATCAGCTCGCGCCACTTCTTTCCGTCCGCCGACGTATCGAACGCGATCGCGCGGGGCACGCGGTCGCCTTGATTGAGCGTCACGCCGATCCGCGTGAGCTTCGCCGGCGCGAGCAGCGAGTACACGACCACTTCGTCGGGCGCGCCGGGCGACGACACCCACGCCGTCGGCGCCATGTTGTCGATGGCATGCGCGGCGGACGATTCGAGATTGAGCTCGCCCGTGCGCGAGACGACGGACGCGCCGTAGGCGAGGCTGAGCAGGTTCTCCGCGTCCGGATCCGGCTCCACCTGGATCACCGGTTTGGGCGGGGGCGGCGGCGCCTCGGGTTTGCGTTCGCACGCAAGCGCGAGGAGGCAGACCAGAATCGCGAGCTTTCTCACGGCGCGCGGTAGTCGCGGCGGTCGACGACGATCTTCGTCACGTCGGCGATCTTCATCACCGCGCCGCCGACCTTGCGCAGCAGCGACATGCGGTTGGCGCGCACGGCCTGATCGTCGACGTTCACCATCACGTCCTTGAAGAACGTCTCCAGCTCCGGCGCCATCGCCGCGAACGACTCCAGCGCGGGACGATACTGGCGATGGGCGACCATGTCGTCGATCTGCGACGTGGCCACGTCCGCCAGCTCGTTGAGCCGCTTCTCCGTCGCGTGCTCGAGCTTTGACGAATCCACCTGCCTCGACACGTGCCCCTCGGTGATGTTCGCGATGCGCTTCGCCGAGTCGAGCACGGACAGGAAGTTCGGATCGCTGCGCGTGGCTTTCAGCGCGGCCAGGCGGTCGACGAGATCCGTCAGCGACGACGCCCAGCCCGACTCCATCGTCGCGGCGATCTCGTCGTACGCGAACTGCCAGTGCGACGCCTCGAGGATCGTGCGTACGCGCTCGGCGAAGAACGCCAGGAGCTCGTCCTTCACGCTCGCGCCGCCGCCGTAGGCTTCGATGCCGAGGTCGATGAGCTGGTCGATGCCGATCTTCACTTCGCGCTTGTCGCGGTTGAGCAGGATCTGCACGACGCCCTGCGCGGCGCGCCTCAATCCGAACGGATCCTTCGATCCCGTCGGCTTCGCGCCGATGGAGAAGAAGCCCACCAGCGTGTCGATGCGGTCCGCCAGCGAGACCACGGCGCCCGCGAGATTGCGCGGCAGCGCATCGTCGAGACTGACGGGCTGGTAGTGATCGTAGACGGCCTGCCAGACGTTCTCGGGCAAGCCTTCCTCGCGCGCGTAGATGCCGCCGACGCGGCCCTGGAGATCGGTAAACTCCTTGACCATCTCCGTGACCAGGTCCGTCTTGCAGAGCCGCGCCGCGGTCGCGACGTCGGCGTCATCGAGAATGCCTTTGGCGATGCGCTCGATGCGCCTGGTCTTGTCGAGATAGTTGCCGAGCTTTTCCTGGAACTGCAGGTGCGAGAGCTGTTCGAGCCGCTCTTCGAGCTTCTTGCGGCGATCGGTCTCGTAGAAGAACTGCGCGTCGGCGAAGCGCGCGTTGGTGACGAACGAGTTCCCGTACGCGGCGTTGCCTTCCGGGTCGCCGTTGTTGTCGAGGACGGCCAGGAACGAGTTCGTGAGGCGGTCCTTGCGATCGCGGATCGGCAACTGCTTCTGGTGCACGCGCATCACGGTGACCAGCACTTCTTCCGGCAACGCCAGGTACTCGCGGCGGAACTCCGCGCGGACGAGCCCGGGATACTCGGTGAGGTACTGCCACTGCGACCAGATCGATGCGTCCTCGCTCGGCTTGCCGTCGACTTCGTTCGACAGCGCGCGCGCGCGATGCACCATCACCTCGCGGCGGCGCATCGGATCGACGACCACGCGCGCGAGCTCGAGCTTCGTCACGTAGTCGTTGTACGAGGAGACATTGAAGGGCTTCGGCGCGAGCGTGCGATGTCCGACGGTCTGCGTCCCAGATTGCGTACCGAAGATGGTGATGGGCAGATGCTCGCCCTCGAAGACGGAGATGATCGAGTGAATGGGGCGGATGTACGAATGCTCGCCGGCGCCCCAGCGCATCATCTTCGGCCAGCGCAGGTTCTCGATGATCTGCGGCACGCCGCGCGCGAGGATGTCTTTCGTCTCCACGCCCGGCACGACCGTCTTCACGGTGATGTATTGCGGGTCCTGCTCGATGAGGTCGTCGAGGGACGCGTTCTGCTTTTTCAGGAAGCCGAGAAGCGCGGGCGTCGGCGAGCCGTCTTTGTACGCGGCGGTGCGCGGCGGACCTTTGACGAACTTCGTCTGGTCGTCGGTGCGGGCGGGGAGCCGGTGCAGGACGAAGACGATGCGTCGGGAGGTGGACTGGACGGTCACCGTGTCATCGGCGGCGCGGCCGGCGATCTGCGCACAAAGGTCGCCGAGGCGATCGCGCAGCGTCGCGGCGGCGGCGTCGTGCATCCACGCCGGGATCTCTTCCGTCAGCAGCTCGAAGAAGTAATCAGCCATGGGTCGTCGCCGCCTGCAGCAGAGGGAATCCGAGCTCTTTGCGCGCCGCGAAGTACTGCTCCGCGCAGCGCACGGCCAGGTCGCGCACGCGCTTGATCACGCCCACGCGCTCGGTCACGGACACGGCTCCGCGTGCGTCCAATGTGTTGAAGAGGTGCGAGCACTTGAGCGTCCACTCGTACGCCGGGAGCACCAGCTTCGCCTCGAGGCAGCGGCGCGCTTCGTTCTCGTAGATGTCGAGGAGCTTCCAGTGCACGTCGATGTCGGCGAGCTCGAAGTAGTACTTCGAGAACTCGTACTCGTCCTGCTTGCGTACGGCGCCGTAGGGCACGCCGGCGGTCCAGTCGATGTCGAACACCGACGCTTGGCGCGCGAGGAACATGGTCAGACGTTCGAGCCCGTACGTGATCTCGGCCGACATCGGCGCGAGGTCGATGCCGCCGGCCTGCTGAAAGTACGTGAACTGCGTGATCTCCATGCCGTCGAGGAGGATCTGCCAGCCCACGCCCCACGCGCCGAGCGTGGGCGACTCCCAGTTGTCTTCCTCGAAGCGGAGGTCGTGCTTGGTGAGGTCGAGGCCGATCGCGCGCAGCGAGTCGAGATAGAGGTCCTGCACGTCGAGCGGCGACGGCTTGAGGATCACCTGAAACTGATAGTGCTTGCCGAGGCGGAAGGGGTTATCGCCGTACCTGCCGTCGGCGGGACGCCGGGAGGGCTGCACGTACGCAACGTTCCACGGCTCGGGACCGAGGACGCGGAGGTAGGTGGCCGGGTGCATGGTCCCGGCGCCGACTTCGAGATCGAGAGAGCTTTCGATGATGCAGCCGCGCTCGGCCCAGAAGTTCTGGAGCCTGAGGATCAGCGACTGAAACGTCACGCGCGACATAGGCCGCGCATCTTAACGCGTCGCTGGCCTGTCCTACATGCCGCCGCGTGTGTCGGTCGTCGTCGGAGGAGCCGGCTCCTCTTCGTCGTCGTCTTCCTGGTCCTGCTGCTGCGGCGGATTGGTCTGCGTCGTCGCCGGCTGCGTGGCCGCCGTCGACGTGGTCGCGGTGTCCGTCGCCGGCGGCGGTTCGACCGGTTCCTGACGCTGCTGCGGTGGAGGCTGCACCGGAACCGTACGCTGCGGCTGCGCGGGCGCGGCCGAGGTCATCGGCGGAACCGCGGTGCGCGGATACGGCGCGGACTGCGTCATCCCGCCCGGGATCGGTGCCGGCGGCGGAAGAGTTCCGGCCATCGTGCCCGCGTTCGGCGGCGGGACGGCGTTCGTCGTCGCGACGCCGTTCGGATTGATGCTGAATGCGGTGGTCGTGTCGGCGTTCGTGCCGGTGATCGGCGGAAGCGACTGGCCCGGTCCCTGGATGGTCGACGTCACGCCCACGGCGGAGCCTTCCTGAACGGTGTCGTACGACGCTTTCTGATCACCGCGCCGAGCTTCGTCCCCACCACACGCAATCGCCCCCACCACAACGAAAATCAACGGGAAAATCAGATGTTTTTTCATGGCCGCACCTGCCCTCCGAACCGCAAGCGGGGTGCCAGTTCGGCCCGCTGGGTTCGCGCGGCCTGTGAATCTTTGAAGGCCGCCGCGCCACCATAATTATGCTATTGACCCATATTCGGGACCGGCCTATGTTGTCGTCATGCGCCGCGCACTGCTCCCGCTGATCATCTTCGCCGTCACGCTCCCGCTCGCCGCGCAACTGCCTCCGGGCGTCACGCGGATTCCGTATCCCGTCGCGTCGAGCGATTCGTTCTTCATGGCCGCGACGGCCGAGGACGTGCTGGTCGTCGCGCCGATGCTCGGCCGCACGGCGTTGCGCGTGAGCCCCGACGGGTCGAAGCAGGAGCTGGACCTCTCGCCGACCTGGAACTTCACGTACGACGCGGCCACGGGTCCCGACGGCGCCGTGTGGTTCGGTGGATTCACGGGCGTCTCGCGCGTGGCCGCGGACACGATCGCACCGCAGGCCTGGCTTCCCACGGTGGCGACGATCGTGGTGCCGGGTCCGGACGGCTACATGTGGCTGCTCGCGAACAACTCGGTCGTGCGGATGCGCTCCGACGGACTGATCGTGTCGTCGTTTCCCGGCGTGACCAATCCCAGCGGCGCGGCGTTTGGAAATGACGGCGCGCTGTACGTCGCCGCGACCAGCACGCTGGTGCGCATCTCCGCATCGGGCGAGCGCACCTCGATCTTCGCGGCGACGCGTGGCCGCCTGTTCCCCGGCAACGGATTTTTCTGGAGTGGCTCGCGCAGTCTGCAGGCGCCGCATCATCCGGCGACGCCGGGCGAGATCACGAAACTCGACTACGCGGGGCGCACGCTGGCGACGTTCAACATCGGCATGACGCCGTTCGTCTCGGACGCCACCGGCAATCTCTGGCTGCGCTCCGCTACGCCGGAAGGCGACGTCCTCGCGCAACTCTCGCCGTCCGGCGTGCTCACGAAGTTCGGTCCGATCCCCGCGCCGCTGCAGGAGTCGCAATGCTTCCAGCGCTACTTCGGCGGCCTGGCGGTTCTCAGCGACGGACGCGTGGCCATGGCCGATTACTTCCCCGACCAGCCGCGCAGCGGAATCGATCCCTGCTTCCACGTTCCTCGGCCCGCCGGACAGGAGAACGCAATCACGATCGTCGATCCGCGCTTCGCGCCGGTGCTCTCGATCGAGCCGCTCGTGCCGACGCAGCGGCGGCACGCGTCCCGCCACTGAAAAGGCCGTAGCGGGATGGCCGCGCCGTTTCGGAGTATATTGACGTCGGGTCGTAACTCCGGAAATTCGCGCTTATGGAACTGCTTGGGCAGCGGTTCGGTCGCATCCGTGTCACCGGCGTCATCGGTGAAGGCGGCATGGGTGCGGTCTATTCGGCCTACGACGAGACGCTGGAGCGCAAGGTCGCGCTCAAAGTCGTGCACGAGGAAATGCGTCTGGACAGCGAGGCCCGCGAGCGGCTGCTGCGCGAGGCGCGCTCGCTCTCGAAGCTCGATCATCCGAACATCTGCCGCATCCACGACTACATTCGGACCAGCGACTCCGACCTGCTGGTGCTGGAGTACATCGACGGCCGCACGCTCACGGACGTCGTGCACGAAAAGCGGACGCGCGCGGAGAAGCTGCGCATCGCGATCAGCGTGGCCGAGGTCCTGGTGTCGGCGCATCGCGCGGGCATCCTGCATCGCGATCTGAAGCCCGACAACGTGATGGTCACCACGTCGGGCGAGATCAAGGTCCTCGACTTCGGCCTCGCGCGCTGGCTGAACCGCGCGCGTCCCTCCGTGGACGGCCGCCAGGCGCGCATGTCCATCGCACACGGCGGGGACGAACAGCGCACGCCGTCGGGATTTCTGAAAACGCAGGCCGGCATCGCCATGGGCACGCCGATGTACATGAGTCCCGAGCAGGCGCGCGGCGAAGAGCTCACGGGCGCGAGCGACATGTATGCGTTCGGCCTGCTGCTGCAGACGTTGTTCACGGGCCAGGAGCCGCATCCCGACTTCCTCGGCTCGCGCGACGTCATGCTGCGCGCCGCGCGGAACGAGACCAACCCGGTGCATGACGTGCCGCACGACGTTGCGGTGCTGATTCAGCGACTCAAGCAGACGGCGCCGGCCGATCGTCCGACGGCGGTGGAGACGCTCGAGAAACTGCAGTGGCTCGCGGCGAAGCCGGCGCGCATCACGCGGCGCAGCGTCATCGCCGCGATCGTCGTGATCGCCATGCTCGCGGCCTGGCGCTATACGGTCGATCTCGAGCGCGAGCGCGCAGCGGCGGTAGCGGCTCGGGCGCGTGCGGTCGCGGCGCGCGCGGACGCCGAGCATCGACGCGATCAGGCCGACGAGTTGATCGAATTCATGATCGGCGACCTGCGCACGAAGCTCGAGCCGGTGGGGCGGCTGGACATCCTCGACGATGTGGCTCGCCGCACGCTGAAGTACGTCGACGATCTCGATCCGGCCACGCTGTCGGCTTCCGAGCTCGCGCGCAACGCCAAAGCCGTGAATCAGCTCGGGTCCGTGCGCGTGGACCAGGGAAAGTCGGAGGAGGCGCTGGCGCTGTTTCGCCGCTCGCTCGTTCTGACCACGGCCGCGGTCAAACGCGAGCCGCGCAATCCCGACGCGCTGCTCGTGCACGGAGAAACGCACTACTGGCTCGCCAACGGCCAGCGTCTCCTGGGCAGATACGACGAGGCGCTCGTGCACATGCGCGAGTACATGAAGACCGGCGACGCGCTGGCGCTGCTCGATCC
>DATLBM010000607.1:0-2720 GCA_035526885.1 Thermoanaerobaculia bacterium
GTCTCCAGCCACGGGCCGTTCGTCTACCGCCGCGGCACGCTCGACGTCGACACGATCCCTGTCCGCCTCGGCCGCCAGAACGTCAAAGCGGTGGAGGTGCTGCAAGGCATCCGTGCAGGGGACCGCGTGCTGGTGCCGAAGGAGAAGGACGAGGAGAAGAAGTCGTGAGGCGCGATGTCATCCCCAGCGCAGTCGAGGGACCTTCCGCCGACACGGCGAGCATGGGGAAGGTCCTTCGACCGTCCTGCGCTGCGCTCCGGCGGCTCAGGATGACACTGGGCGCACTGGCGCTGCTGGCCGCGTGCTCGAAATCCGAGACCGAGATCGCCACGTACAAAGTCGAGCCGATCACGTTCTCGCGCCGCGTCACCGCGGAAGGCACGCTGAAGGCGACGAAGGCGACGCCGGTGTCCGCGCCGCAGAACGCGACCTCGCCGTTGAAAGTGGCGTGGATCGCGGACGACGGCTCGCTGCTGCACGCGGGCGACGTGATCGTGCGCTTCGACGCCACGGACTTCGAGAACCTGCTCCTCACCGGACGCGAGGCGCGCGCGAACGCGAACAATCGCCTGACCATGACCTCCGCCCAATCCGGCGCCACGCGGAAGAACCTCGGCCGCGACGCGCGACTGGCGCAGAGCGAGCTGGAAGCCGCGAAGCGATTCAAGTTCGACGACGCCGAGATCTTCTCGCGGTACGCGCGCATCGAGAACGAGGTCGATCAGGATCTCGCCTCCAGCCGCAAGCGCCACGCCGAAGAAGTCCTCGGCATCCGCGGCAGTCTCGACGCCGTCGAGCGCGATCTCATCGCCATCGACGACCGCAAGGCCGGACTGAAGATCAAACAGGCCGAGGAAGGGTTGCAGGCGCTGCAGGTCGTGGCGCCGCATGACGGCATCCTCGTGCTGCAGCGCAACTGGCGCGGCGACATGCCCCGCGTCGGCGATTCGATGTGGCGCGGCCAGCCGATCGGCGAGATCCCTGAGCTGCAGTCGATGAAGGCCGAGGTGTTCGTGCTCGAAGCCGACGCCGCGGGACTGGCCGTCGATCAGAAAGTCGTCCTGTGGCTCGAGGCGGACGCGAACGCGAAGTTCCCCGGCAAGGTGAAGAGCGTCGACAAAGTGGCCCGCCCGCGCATTCCGCGGCAACCGGTGCAGTACTTCGGCGTGACCGTGGAGCTCGACCGCACGGATCCGCGGCTGATGAAACCCGGCGCACGCGTGCGCGCGGTCCTCGAAGTGGAGAACCAGGCCAACGCCTTCGCCATCCCTCGCCAGGCGCTGTTCGAGAAGGAAGGGAAGAAGCTCGCCTACGTGAAGCGCGGCGAGAAATTCGAGCCCGTGGAAGTGACGCTCGGCTCGTCGAGCGCAGGACGCGTGGTCGTGACGAAGGGCTTGTCGCGAGGGGATGAGATTGCGTTGGAAGACCCGGCCAGGACGAGCGATGAACGAGGATCGATGAGCGATGAGCAAACCTGAGAGCCCGGGCTCATCGCTCATCGTTCATCGGTCATCGCTCGTGGACGCCGAGACCTTCACCACAGCACTGAACAATCTCAACCGGCACAAGCTCAGAACGTCGCTGACGATGCTCGGGATGATCTTCGGCGTCGGGGCGGTCATCGCCATGCTTTCGATCGGCGCGGGCGCGGAGAAGAAAGCGCTGGAGGCGATCGGCAAGCTCGGGCTGCGCAACGTCATCGTGAAGGCGAAGGACGTGAAGCCGGACGATCGTCAGGAACTGCGCAAGAAATCGCTGGGCGTGTCGTTGCGCGATGCGGAGGCGATTCTCGAGGCGGTGCCGAACGTCGAGCAGGTGCTGCCGCGCGTCGAGGTCAAGCCGTACCAGATCATGGCGCCGGGCGCGAAGACGAAGGGCAAAGTGTTCGGAGTGTCGTGGCGGTATCGCGACGTCGCGGACGTGCGCCTCTCGCACGGCCGCTTCTTCGACGCGCGGGACGAGCATGAGCACGCGCAGGTCGCGGTCATCGGCGAGGAAGTGCGCCGCAATCTCTTCGGCTACGGCGACGTCCTCGGCCGGCAGCTCAAGGTCAACGACGTGTGGCTGGAAGTCGTGGGCGTGCTCGCCAGCAGCGCCGAGGGCGACTCGCAGTCGAACGCGAAAGAGATCTGGATTCCGGTCTCCGCGGCGATGCGCAAGTTCGATCGCGATCCGCTGGACGCGCCGGTCGACGAGTTGCTGGTCACGGTGAAGGAAGGCGTCTCCACGCGCCGCACGGCGCAGGTGATCGAGCCGCTGCTGCAGCGGCTGCACGGCGGCGCGGACGACTACGAAGTGGTGGTGCCCGAGGCGCTGCTCGAGCAGAGCCGGCAGACGCAGCGGATCTTCAACATCGTCATGGGCTCGATCGCCGGCATCTCGCTCCTGGTGGGCGGCATCGGCATCATGAACATCATGCTGGCCAGCGTGCTGGAACGCACTCGCGAGATCGGCGTACGCCGCGCGATCGGTGCGACGCGCCGCGACATCCGCGATCAGTTCGTGATCGAGAGCTTCGCCATCTCGCTGATCGGCGGCATCGCGGGGATCATCATCGGCATCGTGCTGGCGCGTGTGGTCGCGGCGTACGCGGGCTGGCCGCCGGTGATCACGCTCGGCTCGCTGCTGCTGTCCACCGGAGTCTCGATCAGCGTGGGGCAGATCAGTGGAATCTACCCGGCCGCGCGCGCGGCTGAGTTGAATCCCGTGGAAGCGCTGCG
>DATLBM010000608.1:0-12226 GCA_035526885.1 Thermoanaerobaculia bacterium
ACAACGACCTCGTCTCCGCCGCCCGCGACAACCGCAACGGCAACCTCGGCATCACGTTCTGGCGCGCGGCCTCGATCGACGGCATCCAGTCATCGGCCCCCGCCGTCGTTTACATCACCAGCGACCGTAACACGATGCACATCTGGGCCGCCGACCCGAATGCGACGGCGACGGGCGCGTTCACGCTGACCGTCCCCGGCGTCTGGACCGCGACCGGCGCCACGTCCTCGCGCTCGACGCGCTCGACGACGCTGACCATCCCGCGCAACGGCGGACAGACGACGCACGTGACGTTGCAGAGGAATGTGAAGCGGCGGGCGGTGGGGTGACTTAGGAGGAGTTGGCGGCGAGCCACTCCGCGGTCTCGACTCGATACTCCGAGAAAGTCAGGTCCTTCACGACGAGACCGCGCCGCTCGCACAGCGCGGGCAGATCGGCGCGAAAGGTCCTGTAGCGCTCGAACATCGCGGCACCGCCTGGGATCCTTCGCGCGGATGTTGTGCATCGCTCAGCCAGTCTCGTACGGCGCGAATTGCCGCTTCGGGCGTGCCGTCGTGCGCCGCGATGTCCTGGCCGGCGATGTCCGACATGAACTTCTGATACCGGTAACGCTCGACGTCGAGCACCAGACAATTCTTGAGCTTCTGTTTGCCGCTACCGAATCGCTTGGCGCCAAGAAAAAGCCCGAGCTCGAGGGGCATGTTGAAGCGCGGGAGGCCGGTGACGAGATCGATCTCGGTGCGGCAGATGTCATGCACGCCGAACTTGCAGTCAGCGATGATGCCGCTGATCTTGTCGATTCGGACTTGACTGGCATCCGTCACTTCGAGTGCCGCACGCGCTACGAAACCGCAGTCGTAAATCGCAAACACGATCGCGTCGAGCAGCGGCCGGTACGTGGCGTCGAGCGGGCAGTTCAGGAAGACGTTGGTTTCGTAGTCACTTTCCACCATTGCGTGACTTGCTCGCTGTTTCGAGTGCCTTCGCGGTCTTCCGCACCTGCCGCCTGGCTTCCTTCTCGGCCGCCTCGCGTGCGAGTCGTTCAGCGATGACCGCTTTCACGTCCGCACGAACCTGCGCCCTCGTAAAACGCATAGGGCCAACCGGCCACCCCGAAGTCTGGATCTCACGCCACGGAAGCTCGTCCTCTTTGGCTTTCGCTTTCGCCATGACCAGAGTGTACCTCGGACCTCACGGCGCCGGCCGGCCGAACAGAAAGCCCTGCACTTCCTCGCATTTCTGTTCCGCCAGGAAGGCCACTTGCGCCTCGGTTTCGACGCCTTCCGCCGTGACCGCGAGGTCGAGACCGTGGGCCATGGCCACGATGGCCGAGACGATGGCGCGGTTGCTGCGCGACGTGTCGATCTCCGCGATGAACTCGCGATCGATCTTCACGCGATCGATGGGGAAGCGGCGCAGGTAACTGAGCGAGGAGTGGCCGGTGCCGAAGTCGTCCAGGGCGATGCGCACGCCGAGCTCGCGCAGTTCCGCGAGCGTGGCGATCGTGCGGTCTGTATTGCGCATGGCCGTGCTCTCCGTGATCTCCAGCTCCAGCAGAGTGGGATCGAGTCCGCTCTCGTCGAGAGCGCGCGCGACGACGTCGCGCAGGTCCGTCTGCTGAAACTGTCGCGGCGAGAGATTCACGGCAATGCGGCGTCCCTGCCACGAGCGCGCGTGTTTGCAGGCCTTGCGCAGCACCCATTCGCCGATCGGCACGATCATCCGCGTCTCTTCCGCGATGCCGATGAATGCCGACGGCGGCACGATGCCGAAGCCCGGACGGTTCCAGCGCAGCAGCGCTTCCATGCCTTCCACTTCACGCGTGGCCAGACGCACCAGCGGCTGGTAGTGCAGCACCAGTTCCTCGCGCTCGATGGCGCGCCGCAGCGCGTTTTCCAGGGAAAGGCGTTCCGCCGCGCGCGAGTTCATGGCCGGTGTGCAGAGGCGGTACGAGTTCCGGCCCGCTTCCTTGGCGCGATACATCGCGCTGTCCGCGTTCTTCAGCAGCAGTTCCGCGGTGTCGCCGTCGTTGGGAAAGACCGCGATGCCGATGCTGGTCGTCACGTACAGCTCGTGTCCTTCCACGCGCACGGGATGGCCGACCGTCTCCAGCAGTTTCTGCGCGATGCGCGCCGCGTCCCGCGCGTCCTTGAGGTCCGTGAGCAGCACCGTGAACTCGTCGCCGCCCATGCGGGCGATGGTGTCGCCTTCGCGCAGCACGTTGCGCAGGCGCACCGCCACCGCGCGCAGCAGCTCATCGCCGAGGGAGTGCCCGAGGGTGTCGTTGACGATCTTGAAGCGATCGAGGTCGAGGAACATCAGCACCAGCGGATGGTCCTGACGTTTCGCGTGCGCGAGCGCGACCGTCAATCGATCGCGGAACAGCAGGCGGTTGGGCAGTCCGGTCAGACCGTCGTGATAGGCCTGATATTCGATCTGCTCCTCCGCGCGCCGCCGCTCGCTGATGTCGCGCGACACGGAGATCACCTCGGTCATCTCCCCGTCCGCGTCGAAAAGAGCGCGGCTCGTCGACTCGAACCAGATCACCGAGCCGTCCTTGCGCACCGCGCGATAGCTGAACGTGTGGCCGTTCGCGTCCGGGACGATCATGCGCAGCGTGGGGCGATCGTCGGGATGAATGACGTCGCGGATTCGTTTGCCGATCACTTCCGCGGGCTCGAAGCCGAGGAGGTTGCGGATGGCGTCGGAGGCGTAGACGAAGCAGCCGTCGGGCGTGGTGCGCGCGATGAGGTCCGTCGAGTTCTCCGCCATCAATCGATAGCGAGCCTCGCTCTCGCGCAGCGCGTTCTCCGCGTGCTTGCGATCCGTGATGTCGATGACCGTGCCTTCGAGCGTGTCGCCGGAGAGATGGACGCTTTCGATGAGCCACACCGCGGCGCCGTCTTTGCGGCGCAGGCACACTTCCATGCCGCGGATGACGCCGTGCCCGCGCACCGCGTTCAGGAAACGCTCCCGCTCCTCCACGGAAAAATAGAGATCCGATGCGGGGACGCGCAGCAGCTCTTCGCGCGACGCGTAGCCGAGCATCGCCGCAAACGCGTCGTTGCATTCGAGCATGCGTCCGCCGACGGTGTTGCGATAGACGCCGGCCAGATTGCGCTCGAAGAGCAGCCGGTGGCGGCGCTCGCTCTGTTTGAGCGCGGAGTAGGTACGTCGCCGCTCCACCGCGCTGACGAGAATCTCGCCGGCCACGCGCAGCAGCGACAGCGACTCCTCGGTCCAGACGATCGTGCGGTGCAGCGTGCTCGCGCCCACGCTGCCGACGAGTTTTTTGTTCAGCTGCATGGGCACGAAGGCGGCGCTGCGGATCGCCTGACGCTGCAGCAGGCGGCGCTCGTTGAGCGCGGCCGGCGGCAGTTCGTCCAGCGACGACACCGTGAAGCTCTCGCCGCGCGCCATCGTCTCCATCCACCACGGGAATGCCGCCGCCGACAGGTCCCCGTAATCGGGCATCGCCCCCGCCTCTTCGGCGCTCCAGAAATGCGTCACGCGTCCGGACAGCGCGTCCTCATCGAGCAGGAGCAGGTAGCAGCGGTCGATGCCGATGAACGTGCCCACGTCGTGCAGCGCCTCGATGATCGCCGTGTCGATCTCCTCGTCCGTGGCGTTGGCGAATCGCGTGGAGATGACGGAGATGAGCTTCTCCAGGTCGACGCGATGGCGCAGCGCTTCCTGCACCTCGCGCCGCTCGCTGGCGTCGATGGCCATCACCACGAGATCGGCGATGGAGCCCGCGAAGTGTTCTTCCTCCGCGGTCCAGGTGCGCAGCTCGCCGGTGTGCTCGAAACAGACCACGCCGCTCATGTGGCCGAGGCGGCGAACCGGGGCGTCGAGCATGGAAGTGACGCCGTGCGGATCGAGGTACGTCTGCGTGAAGGCGCTGGTGCGCGGATCGAGGCGTGCGTCGTGCGCGGCGATGGTGCGCTCGGTCTCCAGCGCCTTGAAGTACATCGGATAGCGCATCGCCGTCAGCTCGCCGCCTTCTGAATGAATATCGGGCGTGCGCTCGTACAGCTCGGCGCAACGGATGGCCTGGCGGTCCGGCGTGAAGAACCACACACCGACGCGCTCGACCAACAGAGTCTCGGCGGCGGCCGAGGCGATCTCGCGCAAGGCGGCGGCGAGGCGTCCGGCGTGAAGCGACGGACGCCGGGCCAGGTCGACCAGCACGTTGTGCTGCCGGCGCGCGGTGGTAAGGCGGTCGCTGATGGCGAACAACTAGCCGATTTTACGGGACGCGTTCCAGTGCATACACCTTCACGTTCACTTCGCGTGCGTAATGGCGCAGGCCAACGCCTTCCGCCCGGCGCATCCCCGCCGCCCACACCAGGGTTTCGTCGAGCCGGCTCACCTCGGCGCGCTGCAGCGGATACGGCTGATGGTGAACGCGCGCACGATGGAGCTTTCGATCATCATCCTGCGCATAAAGGATGTAGCGCTCGCAGAGAAAGTGCTCGATCGTTCCCGGCACCGCATGCATCACCGGGCCTTCGACCGGCTGATAGCGGATGTGCGCGTTCGCGGGCATCGTGCCGCGCGCGTCGTCGCGTTTCGAGTCGAATTCGACCGAGGGGAGCGCTTGCTCACTGGCGGCGAAACGGATGTCCGCATCGAAGTAAGGAAGGTGATACGCCGCGCGCGCCGCGGTCACGGCCAGCTTGCTCGATGCGTCGAGACTGAAGAACCAGACGCCGGGATTGGCACCGTCCACGTGCACGTAGGTGCGCACGTTCACCTCGTGAAACGATGACACCCATGGCAACGGCGGCAGCAGCACAGGCCTCACGCCTGTGATGGTGAACGGCACCAGTCCGACGTACGCCTTGCCCTCGAACGTATCGAGCGTGAGGCGCGGCGGCAGCAATGCCTGCAGTTCGGCGGGCGGAATCTCCCAATGGAGAAACAGCAGGTGATGCCAGTTCTGATGCATCAGAACCTGCTGATCGGGCTCGAGGGTCGGAGTGACGCGATCGATGGAGTCGTGTTGGTGCACGGCTCTTACTCGAAGAGGTCGTACTCCGCGACCGGCAGCTCCATCGGCTCCATCCAGCGCCAGGTCTCGAAGACGTAGAGGTCGAAGAGCACGAGCACGACTTCGCGCGACATGCGCCAGCGCGAAGCCAGTCCGTCGCGCAGCCCGCGCTTGCTCTCCTTGATCACGTGATTGAGGCCGGAGATCACGGTCTGCTGCTGGCGGAAGCCGTTGCGCGCGCAGAAGCAGTTCAGGGCCGCCTCGATCTTGTAGTGCGACTGGTATTGCACCGGCACCGTCTCGAAGACCGCGCGGCGCATGACGCGGATGCCCGACAGCACGGGGCCGAACTTCAGCTTGAGGTGCATGAAGTTGAGCGACTGGCCGCGGTCGCGGACGCCGATGTTCATGTCGCAGTCGCCGTTCACCACGGGCGAGAGCAGCGCGGCGATGTGCTCGTCGGTCACGCTGTACATGTCGCCGTCGCAGAAGAAGAGCGTGCCGTACGAGGCATTGGCGACGCCCACGGCCATGGCGAAGCCTTTGCCGTGATTCTCCTTGAGCGCGATGGTGCGAACACCCTCGAAGCTGCGCGCGATCTCGACGGTCCGATCCTCGGAACCGTCGCTGACGACGATGATCTCGTCGATGCGGGCGCTGCTGGTCAGAGCGGCGAGGACGTCCGCAATGGTGTTCTCCTCGTTGTAAGCCGCTACGATTGCGGTCGTCCTCAAGTGTCTCTCCTAGCCATACTGCGTTCCACCGGAGACAGTGCAACCGGCAGACCACGGCGGATTCTACTGCACGAGCTGGGATGCCCTTTGCAAACTCCGCCGTCCATGAACAAACGGCCCCTGCCTCTAGGCGCGCTCCTCGCCGGACTGAGCATCGTCTCCGGCATCGCGGTATTCGTGCTCTCGGGATGCGCGGCCATCGGCAGCGCCCTGAACATCCAGAACCCGCGGTACTCGATCCGCGACATCCGCCCGCGCGTGGACATCGCCATCCCGCTTTCGGCGTCCTCGATCGATATCGACTTCAACCTGGAAGTGGACAATCCCAACTCCGTGGGGCTGGCCCTCTCCCAGCTCGATTTCAATCTGTTCATCAACGACACGCGTGTTTTGGACTCCACGAGCCGCGAACAGTTCCGCATCCCCGCCAACGGAATCGGGAACGTGCAGCTGCAGACGCGCATCGGCTACCAGAACGTGCGCAGTCTCTGGAACGAGCTGGTGGACATCGTGCGCGGCCAGCGCGCGAAGTACGAGCTGCGCGGCACGGCGCATTACGACACGCCGGTGGGGAGGCTGAAGTTTCCCGTGACGGTGTACTCGACGCGCTGAAGCGCGTCGTGAACGATGAACGATGAAAGATGAACGATGAGCTCGCGCCGGCGGCTCATCATTCATCGTTCATCGTTCATCGCTCGCTTTTCTACTGCCGGACGTTGCGCGTCACGGTGATCGTCTGCGCGAGGTAACGCCCGTTGTCGTTCACGCCCACGACCGAGATCTCGTCGCCGCGCTCGAGATCCGTCACCGCGTAGGTCGAGTTGTTGTACTCGACCTTCGTGTTGTTGTCGTAGTAGATCGAGCCTCGCTGGTCGTTCGATGACGGCCGCAGGTTGTTCACGTACGACACGTTCATGTCGATGCGGCGCGCGCTGGTGTCGATTGCCGACACCGTGCCGCGCACGTCCGACGACTGCGAGGTCGACGGGCTGCCGAGGATGATGTTTCCGATGTCGCCGAGGGTGCCGCCGGTCGAGCCGCAGGCTGAGAGCAGCAGCGCCACGATGGCGAGAGTAGCTATACGCATGAGTCCTCCTTCGCAGACAATGCCTGAGCAAGGAACGCACCGATTGACTGAAGCCGACTCGCGCTGGCGCCTCTCCACCATCGTGGCCATCCTCTATTTCAGCCAGGGATTTCCGTTCGGCATCTACGACCGGACCATGGGCATCTATCTCCGCCAGCAGCACATCTCGCTGGCGGCGATCGGATTCGTGAGCAGCGTCGGGCTGGCGTGGTCGCTCAAGCCGCTGTGGGCGCCGCTCGTCGACTCGTTGGGCACGTACCGCGCGTGGATTCTCGGATCGCTGGCGGTGCTGTGTGCCGCGATCGCCATGCTCGGCGCGACGCCCGCGGCCAGCACCGGCTTCTGGATCGCCGCCACGCTGCTCGCGTTCGCTTCCGCGACGCAGGACATCGCCATCGACGCGCTGACGATCCGCATCACGCCCGATCCCGAGATCGGCCGCATCAACTCGATCCGCGTCACCGCCGCGCGCATCGCCTTCATCGCCATGGGCGGCGGACTGGCCACGCTGTCCGATCGCATCGGCTGGGACGGCGCGTTCCTGGCCGCAGCCGCGCTCGCCGCGGTCGTGCTGATCTGCGTCGCGCTGTTCGTCCCGAAAGACGCCGGCCGCATGGAGCGTCACGAGAATCTGTTCAAGGCGCTGATCGACTGGCTGCGCCGCAACGGCGTCGTCGTCTTCATCGTCGTCCTCATCTACCGTCTGGGGGACTCCGCGCTGCGGCCGATGATCGCGCCGTACTGGATCGATCGCGGCTACACGGCCACCGAGGCCGGCAACGTAACCACCACCATCGGCATGGTCTGCGTGATCCTCGGCGCCATCAGCGGCGGCTGGTTCGTCACGCGCTACGGCATCTTCAAAGGACTGCTCTGGCTCGGACTCGTGCAGATGCTCTCGAACCTCGGCTACGCGCTCGTTGCGGCCACGAACGCCGGACGTCCCGGCCTCTACTCCGCCGCCGTCGCCGAGTCGTTCTGCGATGGCCTCGGCACCGCCGCGTTCATGTCGTTCCTCATGTACATCTGCGACCGCGAGAACGCGGCCACGGAGTACGCGGTGCTCAGCGCCACCTTCGCGCTGCCGCGGACGGTCATCGGCTCGACCAGCGGCGTGCTGGCGCAGTCGATGGGCTACACGGGCTACTTCTGGCTCACGGCTGCGCTGGCTCTGCCGGGGCTGCTGCTGCTGCCGCTGATCCGCGAACGCGTCGCCACAGCTTCAGCAGACGCACGGTAGGCGAATCGCCTTCCGCGGCGAGATCGGTCTCGGGATGGCGCTCACCGAGGAGCACCTCGCGTGTGCGCAGATCACCGATGTGCATCAGCACCGCGAGCTTCTCCCATCGCCTTTCCGTGAAGCTCACCGGCAACCGATGGCGCGGACGGATGACCACGATGCGATCGCGATACGCGGCCGGAATGACGTGATCGACGTCGTTCGTGTTCTTGTAGATCCCGCCCTCGGACTCGCCCTTCATCGGCACGAGCACGACCGCGTCGCAGCCGTGCTCGAACGCGAGCTCGTACGGCGCGTTGTCGGATACGCCGCCGTCGCCGAAGCGGTCGCCGTTCACCAGCGGCGTGCGCGTGTAGAACGGCGGCAGGTAGTTCGCGGCCAGGAGGAGATTGAACGGGTCGTCGACTTCGTGCGTGCCGAGAAGGACGTTCGTGCGGTCGCGGAGACGCGTGACGCTGATGTAGCACGGCACCACCGGCGCCTTCAGCCGCTTGCCGATGAAGCGGTCGAAGTTGCGGCGATGCATTGTTGCGTAGCGCCATGGCGAGCGATCGATGAGGAGATTGCGCAGATCGACGTCGGGCATGCGCATGAACGACTTCCAGTAGAAGCGCAGGCGATGCTCGATCCCCGCGGCGACGCCGGCCGCGTTCCACGAGCCGGCGCTCACGCCGATCGTCATCGCGGGATGGATACCGAGGGAGGAGAGCCGCTCGACAACGCCCACCTGAAACGCGCAGCGTGAAGATCCGCCCGGAAAAACGTAGGCGACCTTCTTCGCCTCGCGTAACTGCTCCAGGGTCATGATGGGATGATAACCAACGTGCGACACCGAATCTTCGTCGAGCAGATCGAACCTCACGTGACCGTAACCGGCGATGAGTTTCACCACAGCATCCGCGTCGTGCGCGCACGCGCGGGCGAGGAAGTGGAGCTGTTCGATCGCGCCGGCAACGCGGCGCGAGGCGTCGTGGAATCGATCGAGCGCGACTCGGCGCGGATCAACGTTCAGGAGCCGTTGCCGTCACGCGAGTCGCCGCTGGCCATTCACCTGGCGATGGCGGTCATCCAACTGGAAAAGTTCGAGCTCGTTCTGCAGAAAGGGACGGAGCTCGGCGTGAAGACGTTCATCCCGCTGGTGACCGAGCGCGTGGAGCTGCGCCCGGAACGCTACGCCAACAAGACCGAGCGCTGGGAAAAGATCGTCTTCGAAGCGGTGAAGCAATGCGGGCGATCCATGATCCCCAGGATTGAAGCGCCCCAACACTTCGACGACGTGCTGCAACGCACTGGCGAAAAACTCCTCTTCGATGCCGACGCTCCACCGGCAACCGGCGACCGGCAACCGGCAACCGATCTCACGCTCCTGATCGGTCCCGAGGGCGGCTGGAGCGACGAAGAACTGCGCAGCGCGCGCGCTCACAACGTCGTGTTCGAGCGCCTGGGACCACGCCGGCTGCGCGCTGAAACCGCGGCCATCGTGGCGGTGTCCGTCATCGCTTCCCGCTTCGGAGACTTGTAGTAGATTACGCCTCCGAATTCGAGAGGAGCCTTTCGTGCCCGACACCCTCACCATCACCGATAACCGCACCGGACAATCCTACGAAGTCCCCATCAACGACGGCACGATCAAGGCTCTCGACCTCCGCAAAATCAAAACGGGTGATGAAGACTTCGGCCTGATGACGTACGACCCCGCGTTCATGAACACGGCCTCGTGCCGCAGCGCGATCACGTTCATCGACGGCGACAAAGGCATCCTCGAATATCGCGGCTATCCGATCGAACAGCTCGCGGAGAAAAGCACCTATCTCGAAGTGGCCTATTTGCTCCTGAACGGCGAGCTGCCGGACCAGAAGCAGCTCACCGAGTGGCAGCACACGATCACGCACCACACCATCCTGAACGAGAACTTCCGCCAGCTCATCAACTCGTTCCGTTTCAACGCGCATCCGATGGGACGCCTGATCGCGTCGATGGCGGCGCTGGGTACGTTCTATCCGGAAGCGAAGGACATCTTCGACGCCGGCGTGCGCTGCAAGCAGATCGAGCGGATCATCGCCAAGATCATCACCGTGGCCGCGTTCAACTACCGCAACACGGTGGGGATGCCCATCGCGTATCCCGACAACGATCTCTCGTACACCGGCAACTTCCTGAACATGATGTACAAGATGACGGAGACGAAGTACACGCCGAACCCCGTGCTCGAGCGTGCGCTGGACGTCCTGTTCATCCTGCACGCGGACCACGAACAGAACTGCTCGACCAACGCCATGCGCGCGGTGGGCAGCTCGCACGTCGATCCGTATTCGTCGGTGGCCGCGGCCGCGGCGGCGCTTTACGGCCCGCTGCACGGCGGCGCGAACGAAGCCGTGCTGCAGATGCTCAACGAGATCGGCAGCATCGACCACGTGCCGGACTTCATCAAGCGCGTGAAAAGCGGCGAAGGCGGACGCCTGATGGGCTTCGGCCACCGCGTCTACAAGAACTACGATCCACGCGCGAAGATCATCAAGCAGGTCGCGGACGAGGTGTTCGAGGTGACGGGCCGCAATCCGCTGCTGGACATCGCGCTGGAGCTGGAGCGCATCGCGCTCGAAGACGACTACTTCGTGAAGCGCAAGCTCTACCCGAACGTCGATTTCTACTCGGGCCTCATCTACCAGGCCATGCGCTTCCCGACGTCGATGTTCACGGTGCTCTTCGCCATCGCCCGCGTGTCGGGCTGGCTGGCGCAGTGGCAGGAGATGCTCGGGGACGCGGACCAGAAGATCGCCCGCCCGCGGCAGGTCTTCACCGGACCGGCGCGGCGGGACTACCCTTCGCGGTAATCGTTTCAGATCGCCAGCAGCGACGCGGGGTATTTTGCAAAGACAGGATCGACTGTCACGATCTGCAGGGCGTGCTCAATTGCCTGGCAAACGATCATACGATCGAACGGGTCAGCGTGATGCCGCGGCAACTGCGAGAGTTGCGCGACCGACGCCTCGTCGATGACGAGCGATTCGATCCCATGTAGTTCGCGCTGGATGCTCAGCCACGGTTGAGGAGCCTCCGGTAATCGGAGTTTCCTCAAGTCGTATTTGATGGTCATCTCCCAGATCGATGCGACGCTCAGATACACCTGATCGGCGTTCTCGATGAGTACGCGAACGCGCTGCACGCGACGGTCTCCAGTGATGAACCAGAGAAAGACGTGCGTATCGAGCAGTAACCTCATCCCTCGAAAGTCTTGATGACGTCGTCCGGAAGAGGATCGTCAAAGTCGTCGGGTACGACGAACGCTCCTGCAGCGAGACCGAAGGGACGTGGACGAGGCACAGCATTTCCAATGGGCCGGATCTCGGCCACCGCGTGATGACCAACGAGCAGCACCACGGTCTCACCGTCCAACACGCGATCGATCACGGTCTGCGGATCGCGCTTGATGTCTTCCACTGTGACGTTCATCGGCTCCGAGTCTAACAAACGCGCGCTGCTTCGCGCTGAAACACACCCGCCCACCACTCCCCTTTTTCGCGCCCGTGCGACAGCACGAGGCCGTGCGTGCGCGCGGCCTCGATGACGAAGTCGCGCCGCACGACCAGGATGCCGGAGAGGATCAGGCGCGCGCCATCCGCCAGGCGCGGCACCACGTCCCCCAGCAGCGGGACGATCACCTCGGGGATGATGTTCATGGTGATCACGTCGAACGCGCCGCCGCGTAATGCCTCGACGCTGCCGATGAAGAGCGGCATCGCGGATTCGGCGACGCCGTTGCGGATGCGGTTGTCGCGCAGCGCGCCGTAGGCGTCCGTGTCGTTGTCGAAGGCGATCGCTTTCGTTGCGCCCAGGCGATGCATGGCCAAGGCGAGGATGCCGCTGCCGGCGCCGACGTCGAGTCCGAGTCTGCCGCGCAGCGGAAGCGTCTCCAGGATCTCGATGCAGAGCGACGTCGTCTCATGCGAGCCCGTGCCGAAGGCCTGCTCCTGCGGCACGACGATCGTCAGCGGCGCCATCTCCGGATCGGGCACGATCACGAAGCGCTTGCCGACGTGCAGCGGCTCGAGCGACTGCTGGTATTTCTCCAGCCAGTCCTGGCGCTGATTCTCGTACGACTGCAGGGAAAACTCGCTCAGCAGCGCAACGGCCGCGGCGCGATCGGCGGCGGAGTCGAAGTAGGCCTCGAT